>JBAXFC010000336.1:0-4634 GCA_037140135.1 Chloroflexota bacterium | reverse complement strand
GCTCCAGGGTTGGGGTGACGGGCCGGGGCGTCCACGGCTCCACGACGGCCGCGCGCTGCGTGGGGTTCGGCTCGTAGATCCCGGGGTCATAGCCGCCGTACCGGGGCGTGGTCGCGCCGATGATGCCGAGCAGCAGCAGCCCTGCCCCGCCGATGCCCAGCACCAGGCAGCCGAGCGTCCGGAAGATGCACCCGGGCTCGATCCGCCCGGCGTCCACCTCGCGCCACAGCCACAGGCCGAACAGGAGCTGGCCCACGTCCAGCCCGCCATGATCGTCGTTGTCGTTGCCGAACACCGTCTGCTGGTGCCCTCTCCGGCTTGCCGGCCACGCCGCGAACCCGGCCGGGCCGTGGTGGACCGTGGTGTGATCGTCGCTCCGGGTTGTGACAGCAGGCTGGCACACGCCCGGCCGCCGCAGCACCCCTACGGCAGGACCCGCATCTCCCCCACCGTGCGCGCGAGCTCGTCCACGAGCGCGTCGTTGCTCGCCGGGTTCTCCCGGAACGCCTCCACCAGGTGCTCGTAGTACCAGAGCGTGTCATCGCGGCCCTTCTTGAACTTGCCGAAGATGCCCCGCCCGTCCCGCCGCACGTCCGCGACGATTGACCGCGCGTTGTGCAGCTTGTCCGCGGCGGAGACGAGCAGCGCCGGCCCGCACGCCGTCCGGACGTGGTCGATGTACCGCTCCTTGCGGACGCGCCAGTCCTCCTTGACGCCGTCCTCGTCCGGCTCACCGTCCGTGCACGCCTCGACGATGTGCAGCACCAGCGACCCGAACCCCTCCACCACCGGCCGGACCAGGGCCGCCGGCCGGACGTCCTCGAGCGAGTCGTGCAGGAGCGCCGCGATGGCCTCCTCCTCCGAGCCGCCGTGGTCGAGAACGATGGAGCACGTCCCGAGCAGGTGCGAGAGGTATGGGATGCCGCTCTCCTTCCGGAGCTGCGCGCCGTGCATGACGGCTGCCGCCTGGAGGGCCCGCAACAGCTCCGGCGTGTAGGCCCACGCCCCCTCCGGCGCGGGCAGGCCCCAGAAGGCGGGGTCCGTTCGATTGGTCATGCTCTGACTCCTTTCACGAGTTCCACCGGTTGGTCTACTGGGCGGAGAGCGCCGTGGCGATCTCCTCGTACGGGAGCTCCTCGGTCAGGATGCTCATGAGGAGGGCGTCCGGGCTGGCGAAGATCTGCGGGAGGCTGTTTCCGTCGGGCGGCCGGGCCTCCGCCCGCACCCCGAACAACCGGTCGCCCCACGGCTCGAGCCGGTTGGCGATGGTCCCCGACACCACCAGGCTCGTGTGCTCCCCGGTGCCCCAGAGCTGGAACACGCGGTGCATCTCCTCGGCCGTGACCTCGAGGAAGATCCCGAGCACGAGCTCCCGCCCTCCGGTCAGCCGGCCCTTGAGGAGCACCCGGACGTAGGCGACCTCGTCATCGACCTTCATGAAGTCGCCGCTGTTCGCGACCCGGACCGCCGAGTCGTCAGCCAGGGCCTGGATCCGGTCCGGGGCGCGGAACCGCCAGCTGACCCACCTCCCTTCCGCACCCTCCCCACAGTGCTCGCAGAACTGGTGATCCAGCTCCGCCGGACGCCGATTCCGCGCCCGCCTGAGCGTCTTCCGCACTGGTCGTCACCTCGTCCGGGGCACAGCGCCCCCTACCCCGGAATCCTGCCGCCGCCCCGTGACAGCTGTATGGCACGCGTCCGCCGATACCGACCCCCGGCAAACCCCGACACCCCCCGAATGTGGGGGTGCTCGCCGTACGCGGGGTGCCGCACCATCCCGTCATCAAGCGACCCGGGCGCGGTGGGACGACACCGGGTCGATGGCCCCAACGGTCGCCGCCCGGAGCGCCCACAGCGTGCCCAGTCAGCCCCCTGCCGACACCACGCGCCGTGATGCCACACTCGAGGCGCCGTCGCGCCCGGCGCCACCCGCCCCAACCCCGGCAGCCGACGCCGACGAGCGGCTCTCGCGCGCCCTGCGCGCGGCCGGGGCGGGACTCTGGGACTGGGACATCCCCACCGGGCACCTGGACTGGACGCCGGAGCTGTTCCGGCTCTTCGGCCTGGACCCTGCCACCGACGCGGCGACCTTCGCCACCTGGCGACAGGTCATGCACCCCGACGACACGACCGCCGCCGGAGACCGGATCGAGGAGGCCCTCGCGAGCCGTATCCCGCTCGACAACACCTACCGGGTCGTCCTGCCGGACGGCGAGATCCGGTGGGTCCAGGCGCTGGGCAACACCACCTACGACGAGGACGGGCAGCCGCTCAGGATGGCCGGCATCTGCATCGACATCACGGCCCGCCGTCGCGCAGAGCTCTCGCTGGCCGCCGCGGACACCTTCGCCCGGCAGGTCATCGGCAGCGCCCGTGAAGGCATCATCGTCTACGGCCCCGACGGCCGCTACCGGGTCTGGAACCCGTTCATGGAGGAGATGTCGGGCCTCCGGGCTGCCGACGTCATCGGTCGCCAGCCAACCGAACTGTTCCCCGGGCTCGAGGGCGCCGGCGTGATGGACAGCGTCCGGAGGGCGCTGGCGGGCGAGCTCCCCGAGCCCAGGGAGATCCCGATCGTCGTGCCCGGTCGTTCCGGCTGGGTGATCGACACCAACGCCCCGCTGCGGGACGAGCACGGCGCGATCGTCGGCGTCATCGCCACGGTCCAGGACGTCACCGACCGCCGCCGCGCCGAGGAGGCATCCGAGGAGAGCGCCCGCCTGGTCATCGAATCCCAGCGTGCCGCGGGCGTGGGCTCGTATCGCGCCGACCTCGTGGCCGGCCGCTGGTGGTCGTCCGAGGTCCTCGACGAGCTGTTCGGCATCGACGAAGCCTTCGACCGGACCATCGAGGCCTGGGTGGACCTGATCCACCCAGACGACCGGGAGGCGATGGCCCGCTACCTCGGCGAGGAGGTCATCGGCAGGGGCAGCCCCTTCAACCGCGAGTACCGGATCGTCCGCGGGTCGGACGGCGCGGTCCGCTGGGTCAACGGCCGCGGCGAGGTGAAGCTGGCACCCGACGGGACCGCGCTGACCCTGATCGGCACCATCATGGACGTGACGGCACGCCACCACGCCGACGAGGATCGGGCCCGCCTGGAGAGCCACCTGCAGCAGGCGCAGCGCCTCGAATCGATCGGCCGTCTCGCGGGCGGCGTGGCCCACGACTTCAACAACATGCTGGGCGCGATCCTTGGGTACACGGAGCTGGCGCTGGGGCGGGTGGCCCCGGACGATGAGCTCCGCTCGGACCTGGAGGAGATCCAGCGGGCGGCCCTGCGATCCGCGGAGCTCACCCGCCAGCTGCTCACGTATGCCAGGCGCCAGCCGACCGCACCGCGGATCATCGACCTCGATGACGCGGTCGAGCGCCAGCTCAAGATGCTGCGCCGGCTCATCGGGGAGGACATCGAGCTCGAGTGGCAGCCCGATCCCGATGCCGGCTGGGTCACCATCGATCCCTCGGAGATCGACCGGATCCTGGTCAACCTGTGCATCAACGCCCGCGACGCCATCGAGCAGGCAGGCAGGATCGTCATCGAGACCGGCTGGACGCGACTCGATGCGCGCGCCAGCGCCATGCGGCCGGGCATTGAACCGGCGGAGTACACCTGGCTCGCCGTCACCGACAACGGGCGCGGAATGAGCCCCGCCACCGTCGCGAACATCTTCGAGCCGTTCTACACGACGAAGGGCGTGGGTGAGGGGACGGGCCTCGGGCTCGCGATGGTCGATGGGATCGTCAGCCGCGCGGGCGGCTTCATCGACGTGACCAGCGAACCGGGCATCGGGTCCACCTTCCGGGTTCACCTCCGCCGGCAGGCACAGCCGGTGGAGCTGCTTGAGGCGGACGTTCCGGGGCCCATCACCCCGGCCGGCGGGGCCACGATCCTGGTGGTCGAGGACGAGCCGGCGTTGCTCGCCATGGCTCGCCGGATCCTGGAGCGCCTGGGGTATGCCGTGCTGACCGCATCGTCGCCGGCCGCGGCGCTCGAGCAGGGCGAGGTCAACGGGACCGGGATCGACCTGCTGCTCACCGACGTGGTCATGCCGGGGATGAGCGGCCCGGACCTGGCCCGGAGGATGCAGGTGCACTGCCCCACGCTGCGCTGCGTCTACATGTCGGGCTACCCGGCCGATCACATCTCGCACGGCGGGGTCATCGCGGACGGCGTCGCCTTCATCGAGAAGCCGTTCACCGTCGAGGCGCTGGCCACCGGGATCCAGGCCGCGCTCGCCGGCGAGTGATCCCCCGGCGGACCAGCAGCTCCTCACGCCTCCCACGACTGCCCGTTCCCGAAGTGCCCCTCCACCGCGAGCCGCGCCATGCCGCCCGCGATCAGCCGGGGCCATCGGTCGCCGTTGCCGCGGAGCGTGCAGTCGATGCCCGCAACGTGGGGCGCCGGGTCAAGCCGCTCGCCGCCGGCACCGGTGAGCGCCACCACGGACGCCTCCCGGTCGCCCGGCCGCCAGAGCAGCTCCACCGTGGCCTCGCGTGACGCCCCGGCGCGGACCGCCGCGAGGGCGATCCGACGGGCGATGATGCCGCCCGCCCGGTCCACCTTGAACCAGTCCTTGCCCGACCAGGCGCCGCCGCCGATGGGGACGCGCGGCCCGTAGGCGTCGGCGACG
>JBAXFC010000335.1:0-4641 GCA_037140135.1 Chloroflexota bacterium | reverse complement strand
CCCCGGGTGCCGTCGCGCCCACGACAAGCCCCACGGTGCCCCCGGGTCCCCAGGACGCGGCGCGCCGGGCGACACGGGACCAGAGCGGCTCGGCCGGATGGCCCGCGCCGTCGTCCTCCGCCACTCGCAGGCCCTGGAGCTCCGAGGCGCCGGGGTTGGATGTCCGGCAGAGGACGTAGGCGAACCGGTCCGTCCGCTCCAGGAGCGGCGCAACCGCCTCCTCGCCCAGGTAGGGGTTGACGGTGATGGCGTCCGCACCCAGCACGTCGAACAGGGCGATCGCCTGGCGGGCGGCGGTGGTGCCGATGTCGCCCCGCTTGGCATCCGCCACGAACGGGACGTCGGCCGGCACGAGGGCACGGAGGCGCTCGAGGGCCGCGATGCCGGCCGATCCATGCGCTTCGAAGAAGGCGAGATTCGGCTTGATCGCCGCGGCGAACGGCAGGGCCGCCTCGACCAGGAGGCGCGCGAAGCGCTCGACGCCCGCGAGATCGGGCGAGAACCCGGCAGGCAGCGCGGCGGGATCCGGATCCACGCCCAGGCACAGCACCGTGCCGGTGGCCGCCGTGCGGGCCGCGAGCCGCTCCAGGTAGGTCGTCGTCATGGCGCCGTGGATGCCGACGAGCTCGCCGCAGGGGTGGCCGCCGGGGTGGCCGCAGGGGTGGCCGCCGGGGTGGCCGCCGGCATCTGGTCCGCGGGGATGAACCAGCCGGGCCGCGACACACCATCGAGGCCGGCCGCGCTGGTCAGGTCGATCGTGTCCTTCACGGTCCACGACGGGGCGGATCCGTCGAGCTGGGCCATCTTGAGGTCGATGACCTGGCCCTCGATGTGGAGATAGGCGATCTGGTCGCCGGCCGGCGACCACGACGGGGCCCAGCTCGTGCCGTCATCGGTGATCCGCGTGATCTCCGCACCCGTCTTCGCGTCGAGGATCACGACGTCCGTGCCGAAGGCGTTGGTCTTGGTGGCCGCGATGTAGCGCCCGTTGGGCGAGAACGACGGCTGGAGATAGCCAGGCCCGCTGATCGCCCGGGACTTCCCGGTCGCCGGGTTCCAGCCCCAGATGCTGGGCGTGCCCTTGGCCCCGTCGCGATTGGCCATCACGTACGCGAGCAGCGCCCCGTCGGGCCGCCACGTGGCGTCCTGGTGCCCCAGCGGCGGCACCTGCTGCAGCCCGAGGTCGGTGATCTTGTCGGTCTTGAGATTGAGCAGCTTGAGGGTCACGTCGGAGCGCGTGGGATCCGGCAGGTCGCTGGTCATGGCGATCGTCCTGCCATCCGGCGAGACGACCGGGCCGCGGATGAAGCCCATCCACCTCCAGGAGCCGGCCGGGTCCACGAGGCCGTCGTGCACGTTGCTGATGTCGCCGCCGGCGATGGTGACCCGCATGATCGAGGGGACGTCCATCGCGTACTTGTGCAGGGTGCCGCTGACGCTCCACAGGCCGTCCATCGGCCGGGTCCGCACGAAGTAGACGGCCTTGCCGTCCTGCGAGAACGAGGGCATCGAGTCGTTGCCGTTGGACGTGAGCTGGGTGGCCCGGCCGTCCGACTGGATCCAGATGTTGCCGTCCTTGGCGTAGACCAGCATGCCGGGCACCGTGATCCCGGGCACCTCCGGCGAGGGGACGACAACCTCGTTGGACGGCGTGGGCGTGCGGGCGACGTCCGGCTTGGAGCTCGAGCCCGGCTGGCTGCCTCCACCGCCGCCGACGTTGAACGGCAGGTCGCCACTGCCAACGGCGAAGGTCACCGCGGCGATGACGAGCAGGCCGATGACCGAGAGCACGGCCGCGACCGGCACCCCCCTGGGCAGCAGGCCGTACGGGTCTCTGGTGGCACGCTGGCGCGTGGGACGCGGCGTGCGCGGGGCAGGGGTCATGCAGGGCCTCCGGGAACGGCCGCGGGAAGGCCCGGGCCGACAGGCGCGCCGGCGGTTCCGGCTGCGTGCTCCAGGACCTCGCGAGCCCGCGGGTGCGAGCCGGAGGGGGCGACATCACGGACCTCGAGCTGGAGCGTCTCGAGGCCGCCGAAACGGCGACTGGCAAGGCGGGCGACCACGTCCACCCGGTCGCCCTCGGCGAGGCTTGTGGCGAGATCGGCACGCCCGAAGGCGATCCCGTCCACGACATCGCGGTCGCGACGGAGGACGAGCTGGGTATGACCGCCGGTGGCGGCCCGCACGCGCTGCACGGTGAGCCCGAGGACGGCCACCAGCGGCAGCGGGTTCCCGACGCCGCAAGGGCCCAGACGCTCGAGGTCCCGGTACAGATCGTAGTCCACGTAGCCGGCCGGGAGCGCGAGGTCGACTGCAAGCGGCGTGCGCGCATCCACCGGCGGCGCGGAGGCGGCGGCGGCCAGGAACCGCTCCGTGAAGGCATCCCAGCGCTCGACCGGGAGCTCGAAGCCCGCGGCGGCCGCGTGGCCGCCGAACCGGACGAAGAGGTCGCCGCAGGCGGTCAGCGTCTCGGCCAGGTTGAGCCGGCCATCGCTCCGGCACGAGGCGCGGATGACGTCGCCGATGCGGGTGCCCACGATGGCCGGACGGCCGAGCTCATCCGCGAGACGGCCGGCGACGAGGCCGATGATCCCGACGATCCACGGCCCGTGGATCAGCACGGCCGGCGCACCGGGCGCGCTGCCCACGACGACACCCTGCGCCGGCTCGATGGATCCGTCGAGCGCCTGCTGACCGGGCGCGACGCCGGCCTCCGGCAGGCCGATAGCCGCCCGAGCCTCGCTGATCGCGATGCGCATCAGTTCGCGGCGGGTCGTGTTGGCCGCCTCCAGCGTCGTGGCCAGATCGGCTGCCTCCTCCGGCGTGCTGGCCAGCAGGAGGCGCGCCGCATCCAGCGCCTCCCCCACCCGCCCGGCGGCATTGAGGCGCGGCGCGAGGACGAACCCGACCGTCTCGAGGTCGACGCGCGCCGGTTCCACGCCGCCGCGAGCCAGCAGCGCTGCGATCCCGGGCCGCGGCGAGGTCCGCATCCGCTCCAGCCCCAGCCGGGCGATGGCCCGGTTCTCGCCCAGGATGGGCGCCACGTCCGAGACGGTGCCGATGGTGGCAAGGTCCGCCAGCTCGAGCGCCTCGGCCTCGGTGGCCGCGAGCGAGCGGAGGAGCAGCCGCGCGACGGTGAAGGCCACGCCGCTCCCCGACAGCTCGGGATCCGGGTAGATCGAATCGGCGCGGTGGGGGTTGACGATGGCGACCGCGGCCGGCAGCACGGCGGGCAGGTGGTGGTGGTCCGTGACGATCACGTCGATGCCCCGGGTCGCCGCATCGGCGACCTCGGCCACACTGGTCGAGCCGGTGTCCACGGTGATGATGAGCGTGATGCCCTGCGACTCGGCGGACTCCACCGCGGCCGTCGAGAGGCCGTGACCCTCCTCCAGCCGCGACGGGACGTACGGCGTGACGTCGATCTCCAGGCGGCGAAGCGCCAGGACCAGCTGGGCGAGGCCCGTCAGGCCATCCGCGTCGAAGTCCCCGAAGACCATCACCCGCTCACCACCGGAACGGGCCCGGGCGATGCGCTCCACCAGGAGATCGGCGTCCGGCAGGAGCGAGGGATCGTTGAGGCCCGCGATGGCGGGTCCGAAGAAGCGCTCCAGCGCCTCGTGGCCGGCGATGCCGCGACGGGCGAGCACGGTGGCGGCGAAGGTGCCCAGGCCTGCGGCGCGCGCAGCATCCCGCTCGTCGGGCTCAAGCCGGCGAGGATCGGGGAAGACCCAGCGATGCCGTGCGTCGTTCATCGGCCGGAGCATGCCATGAAGCACTCATCTGCGACTTGCGGGCGGCCAGACACCATCACGGCAGGCGCGAACGGGGCGGTTGTCATCGGGCCCCGGCCTTGGCCGGGCCCCAGGGTCACGAGGTGGCGCGGCGACCCGGGCGAGTCGCGGCCTGCTCTTCGAGACGCTTCTTGTCATCCCGCAGGTGCCACACGACGAGCAGCGGGCTGGCGTTGAAGATCGACGAGTAGGTGCCCGACACGATGCCGATGAGCAGCGCGAGCACGAACGTGCCGATCGCCTGGCCCGCGAACAGGAGCATGGCGAGGAGCGTGATGACCACGGTCAGCGAGGTCGTGATCGACCGGCCCAGCGTCTGGAGGATCGAGTGGTTGACGATGCGCTCGAACGGCTCGCCGACGTGGCGGGCGCGGTTCTCGCGGATCCGGTCGTACACGACGATCGTGTCGTGCACCGAGAAGCCGATCACCGTCAGCATCGCGGTGACGAACAGGCTGTCGATCTGGAGGCCGAAGAAGGTTCCCAGGATGGCGAAGGCGCCGACGACGACGATGACGTCGTGCACGAGCGCGACGAGGGCCGTGGCGCCCATCCGGAAGTCCCGGAACCGGTAGGTGATCCAGAGCATGATCCCGATCGACCCGAAGAACATCAGGGTCAGGGCCTGCTGGATGAGGTCAGAGGAGACCACGGCGCCGACGGCGGACAGCGACTGCTGCTCGGCGATCGGGCCCAGCTCCTTCTCGAGGGCGCGGCGGACGTCACCGAGCGTGCCGTCGGTGGGCAGCTGCGACGTGGGGCCGGCGCTGGGCGACGGCGCGACGGAGGCGCTCGGCACGGGCGAGGCCGACGCGGATGGCGCTGGGCTGCTCGAGGGGCTGGGGGC
>JBAXFC010000334.1:0-4658 GCA_037140135.1 Chloroflexota bacterium | reverse complement strand
GCAGGGTGTGGAACACGCCGGGTGCGCGGGCCGCCAGGGCGATTGCGTCCACCCCCTGGGGTCCACCAGGCCGGCATCGATGGCGATGAGACGGGCGCCAAGGCTGCGACGGGCAGGCGGCGGCAGGCGGCGGGCAGGCGGCGGGCAGGCGCACGCGCGACGGTGGCCGAATCCGCGGTCCGGCCCGCCGCGCGCCCTGGCCTCAGCTCCGCGAGATGACCACCCCGTCCACGATCACCTTCTTGGCGCTCGTGCTCACCTTCAGCACCAGCGTGCCGGTCTTGGCGATCGGCCAGCTCGCGACCGTGACCAGCTTCTTGTTCACGGTGGTGGCCGAAGCGAGACTGACCGTCTTCACCAGGACGCCGTTCCAGTAGACCCCAAGCGACCCGCAGCCCTTGCAGGTCGTGACCACGAGGGCGATCTGCTTCGCCCACACGCCGGTCCGCGTGAGCCGGGCGCCCTTGACCGTGGCCGTCACGTAGGTGCCCGCGAAGTACGCAGATCCAGCCTTCGCTGTCCACGTGGACGTCCTGGCGAGGCCCCGGTCGTCGAGCGGGACGGCCGTGCACGTCTCGCTGGTCCACGCCGACGCGATCTTCTCCGTGTCGGTCGCCTGGGCCGAGAAGCAGTACGTGGAGCCGGCGAGGCCCGTGAAGGCGGCGCTCTTGGCGGTGACGGGGCCCTTCCAGGCGACATACGCCCCGAACGTGCCGTTCCATGCGGCGCGCCGGTAGCGGACGGTGTAGGTGTCAACCGCGTTGCTGCCGGCCGCCGCTCCCCAGGAGACGGCGATTGCGGTCGAAGCCTTCCACGCCGGGAGCGCCGTGATCGACGCCGTGGGCGGCGTTGATCCGAGGCCGCCAACGAGGTGCGGCGTCCAATTGTCGTAGTAGGTTGGATCGCCACCCTGGCCGAGGCTGTTGGAGCCCCAGCAGGCGACGATGCCCGTGGACAGCAGCGCGCACGTGTGGCTGACGCCGGCCGTGATCGCCGTCGCGGTGCTGATCCCGGCGACCGTGACCGGCGAGGAGGTGCTCGCCCCGGACCCGGACAGCTGCCACCAGCCGTTCCAGCCCCAGCACTTGATCCCGCCACCGGTGAGCAGCGCACAGGAGTGGCTCTCGCCCGAGGCGATGGCCACGGCATCCGTGATGGCGCCGCCGTCGCTCTGGGCGATCGGCACCAGGCTCCTCACCGTCGCGACCGGCACGCCGAGCTGGCCGTAGCCGTTGCCACCCCAGCACATGACCGAGTGGTCGGCGAGCGCGGCGCAGGTGTGCCAGTTGCCCGTCCCCACCGCGACACCCGAGCTGATGCCCTGCGCCGTCACGGGTGAGCTGCTGGTCGATTGGGTGTTGTTGCCGAGCCCGCCAAGCGAGTTGTCGCCCCAGCAGACGATCGCCGAGTCGGGTGTCACGGCGCAGGTGTGGCTCTCGCCCGCCGAGATTGCCGTTGCCTTGGTGCCGATGGCGCCGACGCCCGTGCTCGTGCCGCTCCAGCACTCGACGTCCGTCGTGGTGGTGATGACGCAGTCCTGCGGTGTGCCGGCCGTGATCGACACGGCGGAGGTGACGCCGCTCACGGCGACCGGGGTCGGCGCGAAGTTCACGCCCCAGCACCTGGCCGTGTGATCGGCGAGGACGGCGCAACTGTGGCGGTAGCCCGCGGCGACCGCGATCGCGGTCGAGATGCCGCTCACCTGGACGGGCACCGCGGAGCAGTCACCCGTGTAGCAGGCATGGTGACCCGACAAGCCGTCCCCCAGCTGACCGTTGCTGTTGGCGCCCCAGCAGCGGATCGTGCCGTTGGAGAGCAGGGCGCAGGTGTGGTCGTAGCCGGCGCTGATCGCCGTGACCGTGAGCCCGGCCGCGGCGACGTTCGGTACCGTAGCCGGGGCCACGACGGGCGCCGACACCACGATCACGCCCGCGATGAGCGCGGCCACGAGCGCGGAACCCGTCCTCGCGCGGAGCCAGCCGCGGGGCGCGGGGCGCCACCCGAGACCGGCTCCTTCCCTGCCACCAACCATTGACCAAACGGCCATCACGACGACCCCCGAATACGGTGTGGGAGATGAGGCCCGCAGCCTCGTGCCGATCCGTTGCAGCGGGAGGCCGCGATGATCGGGCGCCGTGGCGCCCGGGTCAAGAAGCTGTCGCAGAGCATGGCGCCCTGCGCGTCACCCTCGAAGGGCCCGCACGACAGCACGCCGCCACGGTGCTAGCATTCGCGTCCCGAACAGCGGTTCGGCCTTGTGGGGATGCGTGGTCTCGACAGGGTCCGGTTGTCTGGGGACGCGAGCCGAGGTGCCGTCAGGCCTCGTTAAACCGGCGGCAAAAGAAGTAACTGCCAACAAGCAGCCTGCTCTCGCCCTCGCCGCTTAGGCGGTAAGGTGAGCATGGAAGCGGCCTCCCCTTCGCGGGCCGTGGAAGTGTCACTCAGCGAAGGTGCAACCCCGGTGAGGTCACGTAACCGGGAGCCAAGCCCGATCTAGGGACACGGGAATGGACCGGGACGAAGCCTGCCGATGGGCGTCCCCCGGTTGACGAAAATCACCGGACACGCTCGTAGTGGATCCAGGCGAAGGGTTCTGGACGGGGAGTTCGACTCTCCCCCATCTCCACCACCTCGACCACGTGCACGAAGGCCCGCAGGCGCGATGCCCGCGGGCCTCTGTGTGTCCGCAGCTCCCTCGTGCGGGCCCGGCGGGTGTCCCCTTGACCTTCGAGTCACTCGAGGGTTTACGCTCACGCCATGCGTATCGCCGAGCTCTCCCGTCGCGTGGGGATCGCTCCGTCCGCCGTCCGCTGGTATGAGCTGGCAGGCGTGCTGCCGGCGGCGGACCGCGAAGGAAACGGCTACCGCACCTACAACGACGCGGACGTCGCGAGGCTGCGGCTCGTGATCTCGCTCCGTCGGCTGGGCCTCGCGCCCGAGGACGCCGGCCGCCTTGCAAGGCTCTGCCTGGAGCGGGGCGAGGTGGACCTCGACCTCGCGCCGCTGCTCGCAGATCAGCGGGCCACGATCGCCCGCCAGCGGGCGGACCTCGACCGGCTCGAAGCGGAGCTGCTCGACCTCGAAGACACCATTGCGGCCGCCGGCCGCGCAAGGAGGACCCCATCCATGCCGGACCACGCCCCGATCCGCGTCCTGTTCCTGTGCACGCACAACAGTGCCCGCAGCCAGATCGCCGAGGCGCTGCTGACCCGCTATGGCGGCGAGGACTTCGTCGTCCGGTCGGCGGGCACAGAGGAGACGCGCGTCAACCCCTTCGCCGTGCGGGTGCTCGCAGAGCAGGGCATCGACTGGTCCGCCGCTCGGAGCAAGGTCCTCACGGAATTCACGAGCGAGCCGTGGGACTACGTGATCACCGTCTGCGACCGCGCCCGCCAGGCCTGCCCGGTCTTCCCGGGTGCGGTCAACTCGCTCCATTGGGGCCTCGACGACCCGTCCGAGGCCACGGGCTCCGACGAGGAGCGCCTGGCGGCGTTCCGCCAGACGGCCACCGAGGTTGCCGTCCGCCTCCGCCCGTTCATCGAGATCGCGCTGCGGGCGGCCGGTCGGCCCTCGCGACCGGTGATCGCCGGGTAGGCCGATCCCACCGGTCGGCACCCGCGATCGCCGTCCCAAGCCACTACCGTCACGCCAGACCCGCCCCGAGGAGCCCCGTTGTCCACGAGCGCCGCCGCCACGCCCACTCCACGCCTCAAGCTGCTCGACCGCTATCTCACCGTGTGGATCTTCGCGGCAATGGCGGCGGGCATCATGCTCGGGGTCCTCGTGCCCGGCATCGTGCCGCTCCTCGACCGGCTGAGTCTCGGGACCACGTCCATCCCGATCGCCGTCGGGCTGATCCTGATGATGTACCCGCCGCTGGCGAAGGTCCGCTACGAGGAGATCGGCCGGGTCTTCCGCGACGTCCGCATCCTCGGCCTGTCGCTGGTCCAGAACTGGGTCATCGGCCCGGTGCTCATGTTCGCGCTGGCGATCATCTTCCTGCGCGACAAGCCGGAGTACATGGCGGGCCTGATCCTGATCGGCCTCGCCCGCTGCATCGCGATGGTCATCGTCTGGAACGACCTCGCCCGCGGCGACCCGGAGTACTGCGCGGGCCTGGTCGCCTTCAACTCGATCTTCCAGGTGCTCTTCTACTCGGTCTTCGCCTACGTGTTCATCACGGTCCTGCCCACCTGGTTCGGCCTGTCGGGCACCGCGGTCGAGATCACGATCCCCCAGATCGCGCAGAGCGTGTTCATCTACCTCGGCATCCCGTTCATCGCGGGCTTCCTGACCCGCCGCATCCTCATCGCACGGCGCGGCCGCGCCTGGTACGAGGACACCTTCATCCCGCGCATCAGCCCGATCACCCTCGTCGCCCTGCTGTTCACGATCGTGATCATGTTCAGCCTCAAGGGCGAGAACATCGTGGCGCTGCCGTTCGACGTGGTGCGGATCGCGATCCCGCTGCTCATCTACTTCGTCGTCATGTTCCTCGTGACCTTCTGGATGAGCCTCCGGGCGGGCACGGACTACGCGCGGGCGGCCACGCTGGCGTTCACCGCCTCGGGCAACAACTTCGAGCTGGCGATCGCCGTGGCGGTGGGGGTCTTCGGGCTCGCCTCGGGGGCGGCGTTTGCCGCGGTGATGGGGCCGCT
>JBAXFC010000333.1:0-4667 GCA_037140135.1 Chloroflexota bacterium | reverse complement strand
GCCCTGTCCCACGGGCGTCGCAGCAAGAGGTGCTCCACGGCTGCCACGAGGATCGGCGTCCGGCTGCCGGTGTACGGCGGAGGGACATGGCCGACCGGGAGCAGGTCCACGAGACGGTCGAAGAGCGGCAGCACCGGGACCCCGGCGGCGTCGGCGACCTCGTGCAACACGTCGTTGTAGCGCCCGACCCGGGCGTTGACGAGGGACCCGGGATCCTCGCCCAGGGGCGGAATCTCGATCACGGCCACGCGGGCGCTGGTCTCCATGGCCAGCCGGCCAAGGATCAGGGCGACGTTGCTCCGGTACCAGTCCAGCGTGGGCCGCTCCGGCAGGCGCTGCTCCCTGCGGTACGAGGCCTCGGACGAGGGGCTCAGCGTGGCAATCACGTCGTTGGTGCCGACGAGCAGCGTGACCACGTCGGGCGAGCACGCGATCACGGCATCCAGGCGGGCGGCCACGTTCCAGGCGAGGTTGCCGTTGACCCCGGCGTTGACCAGCTCGCAGCCGGCTGGGGCGAGACGACCGGCCAGCGTCCCGACCCAGTCGGAGCTCACCTGGCCGCGCGTGATGCTGTCGCCGGCGCACACGACCAGCTGCCGGGTCCCGGGCAGGCGTCCATGCTTCGCGACCATGTTCACCGAACGGACGCCCGACATTCCCATCCCGCGCTCGGTCGCCGGGTCGGCGACGGTCGCGGTCGCCCCCTGCGGCACGGACCACTCCCCTGAACAGGCTCCGGCGGATCGGCCGGAGCGCCGTGTCGTGGATGGTACAAGGGTCCCGGCCGGCCGTGAACCCGCCTCGACCGCGCGCAGACCGCGCGCAGACCGGGTGATCTGCGATCATCACCGGGCGGCATGGGGGCGTCGGGCAGCGGTCGCCCCGGATCGCCCCTCGTGGAGTTGCGGATGCGCCGGGCGCTGGACTTCTACCGGCTGCAGATCCAGGTGATGCGCACCTGGCGTCCGGGCGGCCGGTCGCGGTTGCGCCGGATCCTCGCGACCTTCGTGGTCAGCATCCTCTCCTTCATGGGCGCCGTGCTGGTGACGCCCGGCTACGACATCGTCCCGGGCAACTCCCTGCTCATCGCCGCGTTCGACATCGCGCTCTTCCTCGCCCTGGTCAACCTCTTCGTCCGACCGCTGTTCCTGGCGCTGTTCGCCGGCATCTCGGTGATCGCGGTGGCGATCGCCACCCTCCTGTTCCAGGTGGCGACGTTCCTGGCGATCCCGTACTACGAGCCCGAGATCGCCGCCAAGGGCTTCGCGTCCGCCATCATCGCGTCCTTCATCTACGGCTTCGTCAACATCACGCTGACCTCGCTGTTCTCCATCAGCGACGACGACTCCTACTGGCAGGTCCTGCTGCAGCAGCTGGCCGCCCGCCGGTCCGGGGTGATCCACAGCACGACGCCGGGCATGGTGGTCGTCCAGATCGACGGCCTCGCCAAACCGATCCTGCAGCGCCAGGTCCGGGCCGGCCGCGTCCCACACCTCGCCGGGTGGCTGCGCACCGGCAAGCACCGGCTCGACGGCTGGGAGGCGCTGCTGCCGCCCACCACCCCTGCCAGCCAGGCCGGCATCCTGCACGGCAACAACAACGGGATCCCGGCCTTCCGCTGGTATGAGAAGGAGCATGGCCGCCTGATGGTGGCCAACAAGCCCGACGACGCCTTCGAGGTGGCTGGGCGGATCTCGAACGGCGAGGGCCTGCTCTCCAACAACGGGGCGAGCGTCGGCAACCTCTTCTCCGGCGACGCGGCCCGGTCCTACATCTCCATGGCGACGATCAAGGACAAGAGCCAGGGCCTGGGCAAGAGCCAGACCTTCCTCTCGTTCTTCGCGAGTCCGTCCAACTACCTCTCCACCATCGTCCGCTCGATCGCGGAGGTCTTCAAGGAGTACGTCCAGGCTCGGCGGCAGGCCCGGGCCGGGATCGTGCCGCGGATGCATCGCGGCATGCCGTATCCGGTGGCGCGGGCCGCCACCAACGTGGCCCTGCGGGACCTGTCCACGGCCCTCGTGATCGAGGAGATGTACCGGGGCACCCCGATCATCTACGTGGACTACACCGACTACGACGAGATCGCCCACCACAGCGGCCCGGAGCGGTCCGAGACGTTCGACGCCCTCGACGGCGTGGACCGGGCGATCGCAACCCTCGCCAAGGCCGCGCTCGCGGCGCCGCGGCCGTACCAGTTCGTGATCGTCTCGGACCATGGCCAGACACTGGGGGCCACCTTCCTCCAGCGTTACGGCAAGACCCTTGGCGATGTCGTGCGCGGCCTGATGGGCGACGACGCGCGGCTCGCGGAGTCGGGTGGCCGCGCCGAGGAGTTCGGCCAGACCAACGCCTTCCTCTCCGAGCTCACGCAGTCGAGCGGCGTCTCCGGCCGCCTCGCCCGCCGAGCCCTGCGCTCCCAGGCAGTCGACGGGGTCGTCGACCTCCAGATCGGCGGGGCTGCCAGGGCGTCCGTCGCGGAGGCTGCGGCGCTGGCCAGGGATGACGCCGGACGACCGGACCTGATCGCGATCGCCTCGGGGAACCTGGGGCTCGTCTACTTCCCGCAGATGCCGGGCCGGGTGACCCTCGAGCAGCTGGCTGAACGCTATCCGCGCATGGTGGACGCCCTCGTGGCGCACCAGGGAATCGGCGCCATGCTCGTGAGGACCGAATCCCACGGCTCGATCGTGGTGGGCCGTGACGGGATCAACTACCTCGCGGAGAACCGGGTCGTCGGCGTGGACCCGGTCGCCCAGTACGGCGGTCGGTCGCGCGAGGCGTTCCTCCGCCTCGATGGCCTGGACCACGTCCCCGACCTCTCGATCGTGAGCCTCTACGACCCCGAGTTCGACGAGGTCGCCGCGTTCGAGGAGCTGATCGGCAGCCATGGCGGCCTCGGCGGCGCCCAGACGCAGCCGATGCTGATGCACCCGTCGGAATGGGACCTGGACGAGGAGATCGTGGGCGCGGAGGCGGTCTACCGCCAGCTCCGCCGCTGGGCCGAGCGCCACCTCGACCACCGCTTCGGCAAGGACGGCACGGCGCCGCCGCTGCCGATGCCGGAGCGCCAGGCCAAGGGGGACACGGCCGCCTGACCCGGGTCGCCCCGCTGGTGATCGACGGCCTGGCGCGCGGGAGCGACGGCTGGCAGCTTGGTCCCGAGCTGCGCCACGGTGGCGCGGAGCCGCTGGTCGAGAAGCACGACGGCGACTCGTTCGGGGAGACGGACCTCGAGACAGTGCTGGCGGGCCTGGGCATCGGCCGGCTGGTGGTGTGCGGCGCGCAGACGGACGCGTGCACCCGGTCCACGCTCCATGGCGCCATCGTCCGCGGCTACGCCGCAATCCTCGTCGGCGACGCCCACACGACCGGGGACCAGACCGCGTGGGGCGCCCCGCCGCCCTGGCCCCGCGCACGCGCCCGGTCCAGGCCTGCGCACCTGATACTGGCCGGATGCCGAGCCGACGCCTGACCTGGACCGCCTACCTGTTCATGGTCTGCGAGGGCTACCTGATCTACGCGATCGGCTTCATCACGCCGTACCTCCACGCGGAGCTCGGGGCGCCGACCGGGCTGGCCGCGTTGCCGACCTCGGTCATGGCGGCCGGGCTCATCGTCTCGGGCCTGGTTGCCAGGCGAGTGCTGGCGCGGCTCGGATCGCAGGCGACCGCCCGCATGTGGGCCGCGCTGATGGCGCTCTCGGCGGTCCTGCTCGCCATCCCGGTCACGATGGTGCCCATCCTGGCCGGCTCGTTCCTGTACGGGATCGCCGCGGCCGGGCTGATGGTCCACGTCAACTCCGGGCTCTCGCGGAACGGCGGCGGTGTCTACATCGTGCGCGCCAACCTGTGGTCGGTGGCGGGCGGCGTCGCCGGACCCCTGGCGCTCTCGGTCGCCGCCCGGACCGTCGGCTGGAGCCTCGGGTCGCTGCTCCCGGTGCCGCTGCTCCTGGTGCTGATGCTCGTCCTGCCCGGGTCTCCGGCATCGGACACCCTGCTCGACGACCGGCGCGAGCCCCCGCTCGGCCGTCCGTTCTGGTTGACCTGGGTCTTCCTGGTCCTGTGCATCGGTGCCGAGTTCTCGTTCGTCGCCTGGGGCTCGCAGGTGGCAACCGCCCGCACCGGGATCTCGGTGGACGATGCAACGGCGATGGCCTCGCTGTACGTGATCGGCATGGTGATCGGGCGGCTGGTCCTGTCAGCCGGCCTGCTGCCCGTCACTCGCACACGGCAGCTGCTGCTCGCCAGCGCGGCGCTGGGTGCGATGGGGGCCGCGGTCCTGTGGCTGGCGGCCACCCCTGCGCTCTCAGCCGCCGGGCTCTTCCTCGGCGGCCTCGGCGTCGCCGCGATCTACCCGTTCGGCGTCACGCTGGCCATCGCCCAGGCGCCCCTCGCGCCTGTGAAGGCAAGCGCGTGGCTGACCGTGGCGTCGGGCGTGGCCATCATGGTCGTGCCGCTGGTGCTGGGCGTGGTCGCGGGCGCGACCACCGTGGTCGGCGCCTGGACGATGGTGCTCGGCCTGCTGGTGGCCGGCCTCATCGTCCTCCTGCTCACACCGAGGCCGGCCGTCGACGTCCCGGTGGCCGAGGTGGCGGTCGTCCCGGGCTGATCAGCGACGCCCGGCGGGGAGCGTCGCCCCCACGCCGCCCAGGGCGAGCGTGGCCC
>JBAXFC010000332.1:0-4678 GCA_037140135.1 Chloroflexota bacterium | reverse complement strand
CCACTACCACTTCGCGCCGATGGCCTTCCGGCCGCGCCCGGTGCAGCGGCCGCGCATCCCCGTCTGGGTGGTGGGCGCCTGGCCGCATGTCAAGCCGATGCGCCGCGCCGCCCGCTGGGACGGCCTCGTGGTCCAGGGCACCGACGCCGACGGCCAGCCGACGAACGCGCCTGCGAACCTCGACGAGATCGTGACCTGGGTGACGGTCGAGCGGATGCGCAACGGCCTCACCGGGCCGTACGACATCGTGGTCGGCGGAACGACGCCTGCCGACGATCCGGCGGCGGCAGCAGCGATCACGGCCTCCATGGCAGCGGCCGGTGCCACCTGGTGGACCGAGGCCGACTGGGACACGGCCACCATCGGGTCTCTACGGGCACGAATCGCGGCCGGACCCCCGCGTGCGTAGGTGACCGGCGCGGAGGCGGGCAGGCGCTCGATAGCCGCGGGTGGACGTTGGGGCCGGGCCTGGATGGCGGTCATGGCCGCTGTCGTCTTGTCCTGGGTGGTCTCGGGTCCTGCGCCTGCGCCGGTGGCGGCCGGGGGCGGAGCCGCGCCATGCACGGTGGCCGATGTGATGACGCGCTACGCCGTGGCCGGCGACTGGTATCGGACGGTCCTCGACACGCGCTTCCGCCTGCCGCGCTCCTACGTTGCGCCGGGTCTCGTGGCGGTGTCACAGGCCGGCCTGTCCGGCGGCGGCTCCGTCCGCCGGATCGTCATCTCCGACCTTCGGGCGCTCACCCGGGCGGCGCGGCTGGCCGGCGCCGGGTTCGCGATCGAGTCCGCCTACCGCAACTACAACGCCCAGGCCTGGACGTTCGCCTGGTGGTCACGGCGGGTCGGCTATTCCCGGGCGCTGCTGGCCTCCGCCCGGGCCGGCCACTCCGAGCACCAGCTGGGCACGACCATCGACGTGAAGACCCCCGGCGGCGGCGCGCCCTGGTACGACCGGGGCTGGGGCTACCGCCGGATCGCCGTCTGGCTGGCGCGGAACGCCTGGCGCTACGGCTGGGTCGTGAGCTACCCCGACGTCCGGAGCCCGCGGTGGACCTGCTACAAGTGGGAGCCGTGGCACCTGCGCTACTTCGGGCGGTCGATCGCCGCGCGGATGCATGCATCCGGCCTCTCGCCGCGGGAATGGCTCTGGTCCCAGGGCGGCACGACCACCTGGGAGGGCGGGGCGCCCTACCCGACGCCGACGCCGACGCCGACGCCTGAGCCGACACCCACGCCGGAACCCACGCCCACGCCGGAGCCGACGCCCGCCGGCCCCTGAGGCGAGGCGGCGCTACTCGCCCTTCAGCCGCGCCGTCAGCCGCCCGCGTCGCAGCCAGATCGCCATCGCCACGAAGAACCGCGCGATGAGCGAGAACCCGTAGAGGGCGCACCAGATGCACACCGCGTGGATCACGAACATCTGGAGCGAGAGGAAGTAGACCTCGAAGATCACGCCGATCAGCGACAGCCCGTAGTGGACGTCCAGCAGCGCCGGCTTGTCGGTCCGGACCCAGATGATCGCCAGGGTCAGCAGGATCAGGGACAGGACCACGCCGTACACCGCGACCGGGATGCCACCGATCCTCGCGTACTCGCTCATCGCCACCGTCTCGCAGCCGTGGAGCACGCCGCAGTACGGCACGCCGCCACCCAGCTCCACGACGGAGAGGTACGAGGCGATGGCCAGCCCGAACACGTCGAGGACGGCCAGGATCCAGCCGGGATGCAGGGAGCGGAGCCGGGTGATGGTGGAACTCATGGCGTGCGGAAGCATAGACGACGACGCGAAAACCGCCAGCCGTCCCGGGTGGCCCCTCCCTGCACGGCCAATGGCCCCCCACCCGGAGGGCGCATCGGCCACCGACTACGCCGCTTGGCCCGTGACGCTCGCGCTCCTGTCCGCGAACCTAGATCTCGCACAACCCGCACGCGCGTCCCATCCTGCCCGCGCCCCTCCACGCGCCGGCTCACCAGAGGACCCCGATGACCGCTCACGCCCCGCTACACGACAACGCCAGCGACGTCCTTGGCGAGGATCGCAACCCCCTGGACGCGATCTTCCATCCCCGCTCGATCGCGGTCGTCGGCGCCACGGAGAAGGAGGGATCCGTCGGACGGACGATCCTCTGGAACCTCCTCTCGTCCCCGTTCGGCGGCACGGTCTACCCGGTCAACCCCACCCGTCCCGCGATCCTGGGCGTGAAGGCCTACCCGTCGATCGGCGCGATCCCGGACCCGGTGGACCTCGCCGTGATCGTCACGCCGGCGAAGAGCGCCCCGGGCCTCGTGGAGGAGTGCGGCCAGGCCGGCATCAAGGGCGTGATCATCATCAGCGCGGGCTTCAAGGAGATCGGCCCCGAGGGCGTGGAGCTCGAGCGCCTGGTCCTCGAGGCCGCCCGCAGGCACGGCATCCGCGTCGTGGGCCCCAACTGCCTGGGCGTGATGAACCCCGTTGACCGGATGAACGCCACGTTCGCCGCCGGCATCGCCAGGCCCGGCCGCGTGGGCTTCATCAGCCAGTCGGGCGCGCTCCTGACCGCGATCCTGGACTGGGCCGCCCACGAGAACGTCGGCTTCAGCAGCATCGTGTCCCTGGGCTCCATGCTGGACGTGGGCTGGGGCGACGTCATCGACTACCTCGGCGACGACCCCAACACGGACTCCATCGTCATCTACATGGAGACCATCGGTGACGCGCGGGCCTTCCTGTCCGCCGCCCGCGAGGTCGCGCTGACCAAGCCGATCATCGTCATCAAGCCCGGGCGGACGGCCCAGGCGGCCAAGGCCGCGGCCAGCCACACCGGCTCCCTGACCGGTTCGGACGACGTGCTCGACGCGGCCTTCCGCCGGGCGGGCGTGCTGCGCGTGGAGAAGATCAGCGAGCTGTTCCAGATCTCCGAGATCCTGGCCAAGCAGCCGCGCCCGAAGGGCCGCAAGCTCTCGATCGTCACCAACGCCGGCGGCCCCGGCGTCCTCGCCACGGACTCCCTGATCGGCGGCGGCGGCGAGCTGACCGAGATCAGCCCCGAGACGATGGAGGCGCTCAACGCGGTCCTGCCCGCCGTCTGGAGCCACAACAACCCGATCGACATCATCGGGGACGCCCCGCCGCACCGGTATGCGAAGGCGCTCGAGATCGCCGCCGCGGACCCCGAGGCGGACGGCCTGCTGGTGGTCCTCACGCCCCAGGCGATGACGGACCCGACGGCCACCGCCCATGCCCTCGTCAGGCACGCCCACATCGAGGGCAAGCCCGTGCTTGCCTCCTGGATGGGTGGCGACGAGGTGGAGGAGGGCGCCCGGATCCTGCGCGACGCCGGCATCCCGACCTTCGCCTACCCGGACACCGCCTGCAACCTCTTCAACTTCCTCTGGCGCTACGACGACAACCTCAAGTCCCTCTACGAGACCCCGCGCCTGCCCGTCGCCCCCGAGCGCGGCGAGTTCCGCGAGGAGGTGGACCGCATCATCGCGGCCGTCACCGCCGAAGGCCGGACCCTGCTCACCGAGTACGAGAGCAAGAAGGTCCTCGCCGCGTACGGCATCCCGATCACGGACACCGAGCTCGCTGCCACCCCGGACGAGGCCGTCGCGGCAGCCGGCCAGATCGGCTACCCGGTGGTCGCCAAGCTGCTGTCGCGGACGATCACGCACAAGACCGACGTTGGCGGAGTGGTGCTCAACCTGCGCACGCCGGACGCCGTCCGCGAGGCGTTCGAGAAGATCCAGGCCTCCGTCGCCGAGAAGGTGGGCGCCGAGCACTTCGAGGGCGTCACGATCCAGCCGATGATCAACTGGTCCGGCTACGAGCTGATCGTGGGCTCCAGCCCCGATTCGCAGTTCGGCCCGGTCCTGCTGTTCGGCATGGGCGGCCAGCTGGTCG
The DNA here is from genome assembly GCA_037140135.1 of Chloroflexota bacterium. GTDB lineage: Bacteria > Chloroflexota > Limnocylindria > Limnocylindrales > CSP1-4 > CAIXZV01. The sequence continues at coordinate 795 of JBAXFC010000332.1, read as the reverse complement.
AGGTCTTCAAGGATCGCGCGCTGGCGCTGCCGCCGCTCAACATGAACCTCGCCAAGCACCTGATCGACGAGACCCGGATCGCGGAGGCCCTCAAGGGCGTGCGCGGCCGCAAGCCGATCGACAAGGACATCCTGGCGGCGCTGCTGGTCCGCTTCAGCGAGCTGGTCGCGGAGCAGCCGCGCATCGCCGAGATCGACATCAACCCGCTGCTCGCCTCGCCGGAGCGGGTCATCGCCCTCGACGCCCGCGTGGTCCTCCACCCGGCCGAGATCGCCGATGCCGACCTGCCGCGCCTGGCCATCCGCCCGTACCCGCACGAGTACGAGCGCGACGCGATCACGCTCGACGGCCTCCCGCTGACGGTCCGCCCGGTCCGCCCCGAGGACGAGCCCGCGGTCGTCAAGTTCCACGGCGGCCTCACGGCCATGACCGTGGTCGCCCGCTACGGCACCAACCGGCCGCTCTCCGAGCGCACGGACCACGAGCGCCTGACCCGGATCTGCTTCGCCGACTACGACCGCCAGTTCGCACTGGTCGCCGAGATCGCGGCTCCCGGCGAGTCCGAGGGCGACATCATCGGCATGGCCCGCATGAACCGCGTCCACGCGACGGAGGACCGCCACCTCACGATGGTGGTCGCCGACGCCTGGCAGCGGCGTGGGGTCGGCGCCAGCCTCGTCCGGGCGGCCATCGCGGTCGCGCGGGGCGAGGGCGTCGCCCATGTCGTCTCGGAGCTCAAGCGCGAGAACCTGGGCATGCGGGAGCTCCTGACCGACGAGGGCTTCGTGCTCGAGG
>JBAXFC010000331.1:0-4707 GCA_037140135.1 Chloroflexota bacterium | reverse complement strand
CGCTGGTGAACGTGCCGAGGCCTGGCGCGTACCAGCGGGTGACGACCCAGGCGAGGTCGGTGCCCGTGTCGTGCCAGGAGCCCTGGAAGCGGAACGGGGTGAAGCCTGCGGGGACGGCTGAGCGCGGCACGCCCCAGGGGTCGTAGCGGAGGGACGAGATGACGGCACCGCTGGCATCGGCGAGCCAGGTGGTGTCGTGGTGGGCGTTGGTGCCGTGGTAGCGGCGGTCGGTCGCCGGGCTGCCCGGGACCCAGTCCAGCAGGCGCTCGCCCGTCCAGCCGTTGCCGATGAAGCGGGTGGCGGTGCCCGTGCCGTCGAGCAGCTGCGCTGCACTGGTGGACAGGCCCGTGTAGCGGAAGCGGGTGACCGCGCCGGCAGGGTCGGTGACCGTGCGCAGACGGTCCAGGGGATCGTACGTGTACGTGGTCGTGCCGGCCGAGGTGGTGACCGAGAGGAGGCGGCCGAGGTGGTCCCAGGTCATCGACTGGCCGGGCCTCGTGGTGAGCCGCCCGTCCTGGTCGCTGGTGTAGGCGGCGGTGGGACTGGTGCCGCTGGTCGGGCGGTTGGCGGCGTCAAAGGCCGTGGTGGAGGCGCCGGATCCCGTGCGGTTGGTGGCGGCGTCCCAGGTGTAGCCGGTGGCCCCTGCGGTGGTGAGCCTGCCCAGGGGGTCGTACCCGTACCCGATGGTGCCGTTGGACAGGTCGCCGGTGATGGTGCTGGCCTCGGACAGGGCCAGGCCTGCGCGATTGTGGGTCCAAGTGTAGGCGGCCCGGCTGGTCGATCCGGTCCTGGTGGTGCGGGTGAGCTCGCGCCCCATGGCGTCGAAGGTGCTGGCCACGGTGTTGCCGTTGCCCTGGGTGCTGCCGGTGGCCTGGCCCGCGGCGCCGTACGAGAAGGTCCAGCCCGACGCGCTCACGGGGTCGGTCATGGCGGTCGGGCGGTCGAGGGCGTCGAGGACCGCGGTGTAGGAGCCGGTGGGGTCGGTCCAGGACGGCGTCGAGACCCCGCCTGCGCCGACGGCCCAGGTGTAGCTGGTGTCCGCCGTGGTGCCCGCGTCCTCGTCGTCGACCGTGAGCACGCGCCCGAGGCGGTCGTACGTGGCGGTGATGGTCATGGTGCCGGTGGTGGCGGTGAGCCTGTTCCCCGCGAGATCGTAGGTGGAGGTGGTGGTGGTGCTGTCGGCGGTCCGGGTGAGGATCCGGCCGTACGGGTCGTACGTCCAGATGACGCTGACCGTGGGGCCGTGGTCGGTCCGGTTGCGCTGGGTGATCCGGTTGCCCAGGGCGTCGAACGTCCACACGAGGTCGCCGCCCATGGCGTCGGTGCGCGACGTCATGTGCCCGGCGGCATCGTAGCCGTACGTGGTGGTGTGGCCGTTGGCGTCGGTCATGCTGGTGAGGTTGCCCGCGGCATCGTAGCCGTAGCGGGTGCTGGTGTTGGCGGTGGTGGTGCCCGCGGTCTGGGTGGCGTCGGTGCAGGGGTTGGTGAGGCCCTGCAGGTCCGTGGTGCCGGTGGCGTGCTCGACGACCCGGCACAGCCGGCCGGCGTCGTCATATGCGTACTGGGTGGTGATGGTGGCGGTGGCGATGCCGGTCGTGGCCGAGGGGTCGGGCGCCGTGACCGCGACCAGGCGGCCCTCGGTGTCGTACGTGTTGCTGGTGATGACGTTGGTGTCGGCGTTCTTCGTGCCGGCGCCCGTGCAGGCGAGCGCGGCGGCATCGCTGGCGGGCACGGTCGTGCCCGAGCTCGTGCAGTTCACGATCACCTGGGCGACCGTGCCGTCGTCGTTGAAGATCGTGCGGGTGATGGTCGTGCCGGTGCCGGTCGGGCTCGCGGTGCGGACGACGGCCTGGCGGCCGAGCCCGTCGTGGATGTACCAGGTGGTGACATCCTCGGTCGGGCCTGACGGTGCCGCGACGTCGTTGTCGACGATCGACGACACGCTGCCGTCAGCGCGGTAGACAGTCGTGGTCAGGCGGCCGTTCAGGGCTCGGACGGCGACCTGGCGGCCGGCGGCATCGTACCCGTGGCTGGCGTGAAGGTTGCGGGTCCCGTCCACGCGGTCGACGGTCCCGTCGCCGGCGCAGTCGCGCCAGCTGGTCGCCTGGTTGGCGCTGGTGCAGTTGACCCAGGTGTCGGTGAGCTGGCCAGCCCCGTTGTAGGCGTTGCGGGTGACCGTGCCCAGGGCGTCCTTGGTCGCCTGGACGCGGCCGGCGGCGTCGTACGCGGTCTCGGTGGTGGTCTGGTACTGGGCGCCGAGTCCGACGGCTACCACGGTCTTGATGGCGTTGCCCTGGCCATCGTACGTGGTGTCGGTCATGACGTTGGCGGTCGTCGTGTGGTCGCCGGTGGCACCGGTGCAGGTCGCCGGGTTCGAGGTCGGTGTGGTGCCGGTGTCGGTGCAGTTGGCGATGGTGCGGGCCACCTGGTCGCGGGCGTTGAGGATCGAGCGGGTCGTGATCCCCAGCGGATTGGTCACGGCGACCGTGTTGCCGGCAGCGTCGTACCAGGTCGTGGTGGTGACGTCCTCGCCGGGCAGCGTCGACTGACCGGTGACATCGTTGACGATGACCGCGGTGGCGCGCCCCAGGGCGTCGTAGGCGGTGGTGGTCGTGATCCCGGCGGGATCGGTGACGCTGACCTGGTTCCCGGCCCGGTCGTACGCGTACGTGGTCGTGGCCGCGAGCGGGGTGCCGTACGCGGACGTCGTGCTCGTCACCCGGCCGAGGCGGTCGTACCCGGTGGTGGTGACCACGCCCGCCGCGTCGGTGGCGCTCGTCTCGCGCCCAAGCCGGTCGAAGGTGGCGTGGGTGGCCAGGGTCGGCCCCGGCTGCCCGGCCGCGGGCGCCAGCACCGTGGTGGTGGCGCTGCCGGTGAAGTCCACGGTCGCGGTGGCGGTCGACCCATTGCCCGCGGTCGTGGTCGTGACAGCCCCGAGCTCGTTGTGGACGTACGACGTGGCCGTCGTGCCGCCGGTCGAGGTCGTGGCGAGCTGCCCGAGATCGTCGAAAGTCTGGGTCGTGGTGACGGGGTCGGCACCGCCCGGGCCGCTCGTCGTGATGGTGGTCGGATTCCCGGCGTAGTCGTAGTGGGTGGCGGTGACGGTGCCCCAGGGGTCGACCATGTCGGTCTCGCGGTTGGCGACGTCGTACACGTGGGTCGTGACCCGCGCGACGGCGGGCAGGCCGTCCACGAGCGGGGTCCAGGCGGCGGTCTCGCGCAGCACGTTGCCGAGCTGGTCGTACTCGGTCGACGTCGTCTGGACGGGGACCGACGTGTCCCCCGGGAGCGTCTCGGCGAGCTGCTCCCCGAGCGTGTTGTACGTGTAGCTCGTGGAGCGCCCGATGGCGTCGGTCGTCGAGGTGGGCAGGCCGGCGTTGCCGGCCACCGTGGCCGTGTCGTAGGCCGTCAGGGTGAGGACGTTGGTTGACGCGTCGCGGGTGCCGGCGTTGATGAGCGAGGAACCGCCGGCGTCGAAGACGGCCGTGCAGGTGTCGAAGGGGCTCGGTGGGTTCGGGCCGCTGCTCGTGCAGTTCGCGATGACGGCTGTCTCGTTGCCGTGCGTGTCGTACAGGTGCTTGGTCACGAACCCGCGCGGGTCCTGCTCGGAGGCGAGCTGGTCGTGCGTGGTGTACGCGTAGCGGGTGATGACGTTGGTCGACGCGTCCTGCGTGCCGGCGCCGGTGCAGGATCCGCCTTGGCCCTGCCCGGGGATCGTCGTGCCCGAGCTCGTGCAGTTGCGGTTCTCGCTCACCAGGTGCCCGGCGGGATCATAGTCGTATCTCGTGACCGTGCGGGTCGAGGCGTCGTTGTCGGCCTCGGTACGGGTGCGCAGGTCGTTGGTGGCCGCGTCATAGGTGGACACGGTGGTGACCGAGGTCGTCGCGTCGACCGGACGCGACTCCGTGAGGAGGTTGCCGTGGTCGTCCCAGTCCCAGGTCGTGGTGGCCGTCCCGGCATCGCTCGGCGTGCTGCTCGAGGTCGCGTTCCAGATCACGGGATCTGTGTAGCCGAGCGTGGTCGTGACACCCTCGGGCTGGGCGATCACGGTGGGCCGGCCGCGGGCGTCGAGCGTGTACGTCGTCACCGCGTAGTGGTAGACGATCGGCTGCACGCTCACGTACAGGTACTTCTTGTACGTCACGGTGCCGGCGCCGTACTCGAACCGGTCGGGGTACCGGATGGAGATCGGGTCGTGGACCAGGTCCACGCGGCCGGCCGCGTCGTAACCCAGGGTCCACGTGATCGTCGCGCTCGTGCCATCCGCGGCGCGCCGGTCGCGCTTGACGGTGAGCAGCTGGTGAGAAGCGGTGTACGTGAACGCGGTGGCGGGCGCCGGGAGCGGGCCGGTGCCGTCCGGGTCGGGCTCGGTGATCGCGCACAGGTCGCCGCTGCAGCCGGTGCCGGTGTAGGCGAGGGTCCAGCGCCGGTCCGCCGAGTCCTGCACCCAGTCGACGCGGCTGTTCGGAGTGTCCACGTGGAGGGTCGTCGCCCGCCCCGACGCGTCGGTCGCGGTCACGGTGGTGGTGCCCCACCCGGCGAGCGCGAGTGTCGTGCCGAACCGGTTCCCGATCGCGAGCAGCCGGCCGCCCTGGGCCTCGGTCCCGAATGCGAGCGTGGACTGGTCGGTCGCCGTGATCACGAGGGTGGACCCGACGGCGGCCGGGCTCTTCGGGCAGGGCTGGAGTTCCAACCTCACCCAGTACC
>JBAXFC010000330.1:0-4732 GCA_037140135.1 Chloroflexota bacterium | reverse complement strand
GGCGGGGCGGGGGCCTTCTTCGTGACCGATGCGCGTGGCGGGCGCGTCGTGCCGCTCGCCGACGCCGACTCCGCCTACCGCCTGCTGGTCGAGGCGATGCCCGAGGGCGCCGCCATCCTCGCTCCGTCGGGCATCGTCGTGTACGCGAACCGCAGCCTGGCCCGCATGCTCGGGGTCCCGCTCACGAAGGTCGCGGGCAGCACGCTGGGGCGGTACCTCAACGAGCGGTCGCGCCCGCTGTTCGAGACGATGGTCAGCGAGGGCTGCACGGGCTCCGCAGGCGGTGAGCTGGTCGTCGGACGTGACGACGGAACCTCGGTCGTGCTCCAGGTCTCGCTCGACCCGATGGCCCTCCGGGGCGAGGACGCCATCTGCCTCGTTGCCGTGGACATGACCGAGCGCCACCGCATCGAGGCGCGCCTGCGCAGCCTGTCGCTGACCGACGAGCTCACCGGTCTCTACAACGCCCGCGGCTTCTTCGCGGTGGCGGACCAGCAGGCACGGATCGCCCATCGTGCCGGCAGCAAGCTGCTGGTGGCCTTCGCCGACGTGGATGGCCTCAAGGAGATCAACGACACCCTCGGCCACGGCGAGGGCAGCCACGCGCTGATGGACGTGGCCGTGATCCTGCGCCAGACGTGCCGCGAGGCGGACCTGATCTCCCGGATCGGCGGTGACGAGTTCGCGATCCTGGGCATGGTGGGCAGCGAGGATGACGCCCGCCGACTGGTCGAGCGGATCGGTGCCCAGATCGACGCCCACAACCTTGGTGCGGGCCGGCCATACCGGCTCGATGTCTCCGTGGGCACCATCGTCCACGACGGCGTGCCGCCGTTCTCCGTCTCCGACCTGCTCCAGCGGGCCGACATGGCGATGTACGACGTCAAGCGGTCCAAGCCCGACCGCAAGAACGTGAACCCGCGCACGCTTGCCCATGGGTCGCACACGGCGTGGCCGAGACCGAGCGAATGGATCGAGGGGGCCGACGGTTCCCGCTTCGCCCCTGGCCTGCCGGACACGGACTGACCCGCAGGAGCGCACGACACCGAGGGCGACCCCGGCCGCGTCAGCGCCGGAACGTCGCCGCCGTGAGCTCCAGCGGAAGAGCTCCTCGTTCCTCCAGCAGCGCGAAGACCTCTGTGCGCTGCTCGTGGCAGAACAGGACGACCACCCCGGGTTCGTCGGGGCGGTCCAGCTCGGCGGCCAGCGCCGCCGTCTCCGTCTCGTGGACGGGGACGCGGGCGGGATCGATGCCCGTCTCGGCGACGCCGTCGAGCAGGATCCGGACGATGTCCTCGCGTGCGCGACCCCGGAGGTAGGCGACCGTCTCCTTGATCACGACCCGGTTCGAGCGGGCGGCAGCGATGCGCCCGATCCCGCGCAGCGTGTCGTCAGGCCGGTCGCCGGCGGTGCCGATGATGGCGGTGACGGGCGCGGGCCTGAACCCTCCGACGGCCGCCGCGAGCGCCTCGGCGACATCGAGGATCGCGTCCGCCCCGGCCTCGTTGTGCGCGAAGTCCACGATCACCGTGCGCTCGCCGAGCCGGAACAGGTTGCAGCGTCCCGGCGAGAGGGCGGCCGAGGGGCGGAAGTCGCGCAGCCCGGTGGCGACCTGCTCGATGGTGGCGCCCAGGGCCCTGGCACCGGCCGCGGCGGCCAGCGCATTCGCCACGTTGTGGCGCGCCACCCCACCGAGCGTCACCGGGACCTCGGCGACCGTGGCGATCACGTGCTCCGTGGTGCCGTCCCATTCCACCAGCCGGCCGCCGGAGAGCACGCAGGCACGCCCGCCGGCACGGCGGTGACGCGCCAGGTGGGCGTGGGCCGCCGGCTCCATGCTGAACCAGGCGACCTGCGCCCGGACGCGTCGCGCGACGGCGGCGACGTACGGGTCGTCGGCGTTGAGGACGACCGTGCCCCCGGGCCTCGTCACCCGGCACACCGTCGCCTTGACCTCGGTCAGCTCGGCCAGCGTGTGGACCCCGCTGAGGTCGAGATGGTCCGAGGAGACGTTGGTGAACACGCTCGCGTCGTTGGACTCGTAGCCCATGCCCCGCCCGACGAGGCCGCCGCGGGCGGTCTCGAGCACGGCCACGTCCACGTCGTCCCGGCCAAGGACCGCGGCCGCGCCGCCGGGTCCGGTCCAGTCGCCCGGATCGACCAGAAGCTCGTCCACGAGGATCCCGTCCGAGGTGGTCGTGCCAACGTGGTGGCCGGCGAGCAGGAGGATGTGCGTGATGAGCCGGGTGACGGTGGACTTGCCGTTGGTGCCGGTGATGGACACGACGGGCAGCCGTCGGGCGTCATCGCGGACCCAGGAGGGTGGCGTTGTCCGGGCGGCCGAGATCCGGTCCCTCCAGCGCTCCACCGCCCTGGCCTGGGTGCCGGTGAGCCGGGTTCTCGGGGCGGGGGAGACGGAGCGCGACGCAAGGTCGAAGGCCGCTTCCGCGATCGCCCTGCTGCGGCCGGCACCGGTCCACGGCCAGGTCACCACCCAGCGGCCGGCGTCGGTGCCGCGGTGGATCTCGACCGGCCCGGCCGTCTCATCGTGCTCCGTGCGCAGGCGCCGGGTCCAGGCCACCATGTCGGCGACCGGGTCCGGCAGATCGCGGGCCGGGACGGTGGCGGCGATATGGACCAGCGATCCGGCATCGCCAACGCGAGATCCGTGCCAGACCCGGCCCCGCCCGACGGCGACCTCGATCCGCGCCACCGGCACCAGCCGGTAGACGCTCGGTCCGTCGTACAGCCGGATCTCCACGAGTCGCACGGTTCGGAAACTCTACCCGCGCGGAACCCTGCGTACGGGGCGCGCGCGCACGCCCGGAGGCTAGACTCCACCCCATGTCTGCGACCGAACCGGCGCTCGTCGCCCCCGAAGTGCTCAACGCCGTCCGAACCCACCTCGACGACCGCTTCCCGGCGTTCCTCGCCGATCTCGAGGCGCTCGTCAACACCGACTGCGGCTCCTACACCAAGGAGGGCGTGGACCACGTCGGCCGCTGGACCCAGGAGCGGCTCCGGACGCTGGGGGCGCACCGGGTCACGAGCCACGAGAACGACCAGGACCTCGGCGAGACCGTCGTCGCGGAGTTCACGGGCGCGGACCCGAACGGGCCCACCATCCTGTGCATCGGCCACATGGACACCGTGTTCGATCCGGGCACCGTCGCCGAGCGGCCGTTCGCGATCCAGGGCGGCATCGCCACTGGCCCGGGCGTCACGGACATGAAGTCGGGGCTGCTGGCGGGGCTGTACGCCATCGAGGCGCTGCAGGCGGCGCTGGGCTCGCTCCCGGTCGGACGCCTCGTCTTCGTTGCCAACCCGGACGAGGAGATCGGCTCGCCCGTCTCCACGCCCCACATCCGGCGCCTTGCCGCGGATGCCGACGTCTGCCTCGTGCTCGAGTGCGCTCGCGCCAACGGCGACATCGTCTCCTCGCGCAAGGGCACGATGGACCTCACGATCAGCGTCCACGGCCGCGCCGCCCACGCGGGCGTCGAGCCCCACAAGGGCCGCAGCGCGATCCTCGAGGCGGCCCGGATCATCACCGACCTGCACGCGCTCAACGGGCGCTGGGACGGCGTCACCGTCAACGTGGGTGTCGTCGATGGCGGCACCCGGCCCAACGTCGTGGCCGAGCGGTGCACCATGGAGGTCGATGTGCGGGTCGTCACCCGGGACGGGCTCGAGGCCGTGGAGGCGGCGATCGCCGAGGTCCTCGTGCCGCGCGTCGTGCCGGACGTGACGATCTCGGTCGACGAGACGGCCCGGCACTGGCCGATGGAGAAGCTGGAGCGCTCCGAGCGCCTGGTGGACCACGCGATGGACGTCGCCTCGATCCTGGGCATCGACCTCCAGGATGCCGGCACCGGCGGCGCCTCGGACGCCAACACCACGGCCGGCATGGGCGTGCCCACGATCGACGGCCTGGGACCCATCGGCGGCAACGACCACGCGCCCACGGAGTACCTCGAGGTCACCTCGATCGTGCCCCGCACGGTCCTGCTCGCCGGGCTGATCGCCGCGATCGGCCGCGACCCGGAGATCCGGCGCTGGCGTGCCGAGCGTCTCGCCCGGTCCGGGGCCTCCGGTTCCCGGTGAGCCGCCGGCATGTCTCGTCGGGCGGGCCATGGGAGGAGCAGGGCGGCTACTCGCGCGCCGTGGCCGTCGGCGACCACTGCCACGTCGCGGGCACCACGGACGCCGGGCCCGGCGGCGAGTCGCTCCATCCCGGTGACGCTGCAGCCCAGGCCCGGGCGGCCTGGGCGATCGTGGAGGGCGCGCTCGGGGAGGCCGGCTTCGCGCTGGAGGACGTCGTCCGGACGCGGATGTACCTGGTGGACGCCACTGATGCCGATGCCGTGGTCGCGGTGCACGGCGAGGTCTTCAAGCACGTCCGGCCGGCTGCCACGCTGGTCGTGGTCGCCCGCCTGATCCACTCCAGCCTCCTGGTCGAGGTGGAGGCCGAGGCGCTGCGCGGCTGACGACATCGAGTGCGGCCGGCGCCCCGGCCGTCGGCCGGCCGGCGCCTCCCGGTCGGCGTGTTGACACTGGGGAGGGGACCTGCGACCTTCTGCGGAGCAGGTGTCCCGGGAGCGCCCAACTTCTCGGCTGGGTCCCGCACGCTGCAGGCGGGGCATGCATGTCCCGCCACCCTGACGGGACGGCGACGAGCCCAGTGCCAGCGAACCCGGATCCGAGGTTCGGCATCGTGACGCAGGGCGTACCC
>JBAXFC010000329.1:0-4735 GCA_037140135.1 Chloroflexota bacterium | reverse complement strand
CGGACGCCCTTGGTGGACAGCAGGGTCCGCAGGCCGCGATCGTCGGTCACGACGAGGACCTTGGCGCCCGCGATGGGGCCGCCGATCTGCATGATCGCCTCGGAGGCGAGGTCGAGGATCGTGTCATCGGCGGACCGGCGGCCCGAGTACTTGACGAACATCTGCTGGGCGACGCGGCCGAAGATGCCGTGGCCCATGCCGTCGAAGATGAGCTCGATCATGATCGACGCCGGGACGACGCCCCGCAGGCGGCCGATCAGCGCCGCGGCCGGCACCGGGGCGCCCCCGCTCGCGCCCATCCGGTGCAGCAGGTTGGTGCCGTCGACGATGAGCCGGTCGGTGTCCTCGAAGGGAGTGCGGAGGGCCGGGCGCATGTGAAGACGGTAGCATCGGTCCGTGCTGCTCCTTGTTGATCTCGACGGCGTCGTCTATCGCGCCTCGGCCGGCGTGCCGGGCGTCGGCCCCGCGCTGGCCGCCCGGGCAGCCCTGGGCGACCAGGTCGTCTACGTCACCAACAACGCGATGCACCACCACGAGGACTACACGGCCCGCCTCGCCGGCCACGGGGCGCCCATCGGGCCCGGCCGCGTCATCACCTCGGCGCTCGCCGGCGCCTGGTACGTCCGCGACAACCTCCCCGGGGTCCGGCGCGTGCTCGCGATCGGCGCCTCCGGCCTGGAGCGCGAGCTGCGCGAGACGGGCTTCGACGTCGTGGTCGGCGCGCACGCGGCCACCCGGATGGCGCAGGAGGGGATCGACGGCTGGGAGGCCGCCGGCCACCCGGACGCCGTGGTCGTGGGTCTCGATCCCCAGCTGACCTACCTCAAGATCGCCGCCGCGGCAGACTGCGTCCGGGCGGGCGCCATCCTGGTCGCCACCAACCGCGATCCGATGTACCCCACCGAGCACGGCTTCCGGCCCGGGGCCGGGGCGGTGGTGGCGGCCGTGGAGACGGCGTCGCGCACCACCGCCGTGGCGAGCATCGGCAAGCCCGCGCCATACCTGCTCGAGGCCGCGGCCCGCAGCGTGGGCGGTGACCTGCGAACCGCGGTGATGATCGGCGACTCGATGTCCGACATCGCGGCCGGGCAGGCCGTCGGCGCTCGCACGATCCTCATCCTCACCGGGGTCACGACGCGCGAGATGGCCGACGCCATCCCCGACGACCAGCGTCCAACCCGGATCGCCGCCGATGCCGCCGGGATGGCCGCCGCACTCGAGGAGCTGGCGGCGTCCGCGTAGCCATCCGCGCACCGAACCGCGCCGGGAACCGCGCCGCCCCCGTCCCCGTCTGCCGCCCATGACGACGATGATCCGCCGGGGCCTGCCCCTCCTGCTCCTCCCGCTGGCCCTGCTCGTGGCCGGATGCGGCCTCCTCCCGCCCTCGCTCACGGGCCTCGTCACCGGTGGCGGGGCCGCGACGCCCGCCCCGTCCGGCGCGGCGACGACCATCGAGGCGGCACGGGCGGCGTGGGCCGCTGCCGGCGTCCGCAGCTACACGTGGACCCTGGCGTACGGCTGCGAGTGCGCGATCAACGGCCCGGTCACGGTCACCGTGGTCGAGGGCAAGGTGACCGACGCCCGCGACGCCCAGGGCGCGCCCGTGGACCTGCAGGTGTTCGGTGCCTTCCCGATGACCGTCGACGCGCTCTGGGACAACGCGGCCGGGGCGATCGATGGCGGCGGCACGGTGACGATCACACCCGGATCCGGCGGCGTGCCGGCGGCCGTCAACCTCGACCCCATCCCGGAGGCGATCGACGACGAGCTCTTCGTGAAGGTGGTCAGCTTCCTTCCGGCGGGGTGAACACCGACGCCTCGGCGGCGGCGCGCTCGGCATCGGCGGCGGCGCGGGCAGCAGCCTCGCGACGCGCACCGGCCTGGAACCGGGCCACGTCGCGCTTCACCCTGCGCAGCCTCGAGACCGCCACCGGGTAGAGCAGCGCAGCCAGCGCCAGCGAGGCCGCGAGCAGGACCAGGCACGTGCCCGCATCCCGCCCCGTGATCACGCAGAAGCCGAGCGCGAGGATCGGCAGCCGTGCCACCACGAGCAGCGCGCTCGTCCGGTCGGTGATCCGCCCGGAGCGCCAGCGGCCCTCCTCCCAGAGGCGCGTGGCGACCAGCCCGAAGACCAGGATCGCCAGGAGGATCTCCTGGGACGACACCTCAGCCGTGCAGGACTTCGGGGATGCCGGCGCCCCACGCGAGGAAGGTCTCGAGCAGGTCCTCGCGCTCGTCGTCCTCGCAGAAGGCTGCCTCGAGCGCGGCGATGTCGAGGGCCCACAGCTCCGGCAGCGTGACGCCCTGGCGCTCAACGGCCCGGGCGTACTCCTCGGAGAGGCTGACGTCCGAGACGGTGAGGTCGTCCGTGTTGAGCGTCACCTTCACGCCGGCCCTGGTGAGGCGGTGGAAGGGGTGGGCCTCGAAGGTGGGCACGATGTTGGCCTGGACGTTGGAGGTGAGGCAGAGGTCCATCACGATGCCCCGGGCCTTGAGCTCCGTGACCAGGTCGGGGTCGTCGATCGCCATCGGGCCGTGGGCGATCCGCTCCGGCTCAAGGGCGAGGGCCGCCCGGACCTGCCCGGCACCGCCCCATTCGCCGGCGTGCAGCGTGATGTGCAGCCCGAGGTCGCGGGCGAGGTCGATGGCGGCGCGGTGGCGCTCGAAGTCCGGGTAGCGCTCCTCCGGGCCGGCCAGGTCCACGCCGACGAGACCCTCGGGGATGCCCTCGCCGTTGAGGTCGAGCATGAACGCGAGGTTGGCCTCGGGCGTGTGCGAGCGCATCAGCGTCGCGATCAGGCGCACCTCCACGGCCGCTGCGCGCGCGGCGCCGTGAGCGCCACGCCAGACCGCATCCACAACGTCGATCCCCGAGAGCCCCTTCTGCGTGTGGAGCAGCGGGGCCCAGCGGATCTCCATGTAGCGCACGTTGTCGGCGGCCTTGTCGACGACGAGGTCCGCGGCCACCCGCTCCAGCGCCTCGGCGTCCTGGAGCAGCGCGATCGGCAGGTCGAAGGCCTTGAGCAGCTGGGCCTGGTCGGTCACCTGGTCCGGCGCGACGAGGACGTCGCGCATCCCCGCATAGGTGACCGGCGCCTCGACACGCCGTGTCCGTGCGAGGTCGAGGGCTGTGTCGATACGCAGCGAGCCGTCGAGGTGGAGGTGGAGCTCCGCCTTGGGCATCGCCCTGGTCAGGGACCGCAGGGTCCGGGAATCGAGCTGGCGCATGAGCCGAGGGTATCGCCGGTCCGGCCATCCGCCTAGCGCCGCGCTGCGAAGATGGACTTGACCGCGGTTCCGAGCCCGCGACCCGAGCTGAGGAAACCCATGTCCACGATCCTCGTCACCGGCGCCAACGGCTTCGCCGGCAGCCACATGCTCCCGGCGCTTCTCGATGCCGGGCATCGCGTCCTTGCCCTCGTCCGCGATGACAGCGGCGCGGCCGAGGTGCTCGCCCGCCTCTCCCCGGACCAGCAGCCGTCCGTGGAGATCCGGCGCGGCGATGTCACCAGGTCGGACACCCTGCCCGCGGCCCTGGCAGGCGCGGACGCCGTCCTCCACCTGGTGGCGGTCGCGCGGGACTGGGACGGCGGTGCCACCCTGCGCCTCGTCAACACCGAGGGCACCCGCAACATGCTCGCGGCCGCCTCGGCTGCCGGCGTCCGCCGCTTCGTCCACGTCGGTGCTCTGGCCGTGGTGGACGAGCCGGACCTGCACTACGCCTCGTCCAAGGCGAAGGCCATGACGCTCGTGCGCGAGAGCGGCCTCGACTGGACGATCCTCGCCCCGTCGCTCCTGTTCGGGCCGCGGGACGGCTTCTTCAACATCCTCGCCGACCTCGTCCGGATGTCGCCGGGCATCGTGCCCATCACCGGCAAGGGGGAGGCCCGCTTCCAGCCGCTCGCCATCGGCGATCTCGGCCGGGCGGTCGTCGCCTCGTTCGCGGACCCCGGCACCACCGGTCGCGAGCTCCCGCTCGGAGGCCCGCGCTACTGGACCTACAAGGAGATCGTGGCCGAGGTCCTGCGCGGCATGGACAAGCGACGAGCCCTCGTTCCCATGCCCGTTGCGGTGATCCGCCTCGTGGCCACCGTGGCGGAGAAGGTCCACATCCCGTTCCCCGTCGCCACCGACCAGCTGCGCCAGCTCAAGCTCGACAACACCGGCCCGCTCGATGCGGTCCGGAGCGGCTTCGGCTTCGACCCGCTGCCGATGGAGGGCGGCCTGACCCACCTGCGGCGCAAGGCGAAGGACCAGTAGCCGGGGAGCGGCGCGCCCCGAGGTTCCGGGGAACGTCCCGAGGGCATCGCGCGGCCGCGACCGCTACTCTGGCTGCGTGACCTTCTCGCGCCTGCTCTCGGGGCTCGCCGTGCGCCTTCTCTGGCTCACGATCGCCGCGCTCGTCGCGCTCGGCGGGGCGGGCATCGTGACCACCATCAACCACGTGCCCGGCACACCCGCCCGGGCCGAGCTGACCTGGACCGGGGACGCGGAGATCACGCCCGCGCTCGACGCGGCGACCGAGGAGCTCCAGGGCCTCGCCGACCGGGTGGACGCGATCAGCCAGACCGCTCGCGCGGCGCTGACCCAGATGGTCGCCGGCGACACCTCCACGCTCCAGGACACGATCAACGCGGCGACCACGGCGCTGGCCGCCGTCGCCGACCAGTCGGCATCGCTGGCCGCGGCGCTGGCCGCCGTCCCGTACACGGGCGCCGACTCGGCCCTGCACGTC
>JBAXFC010000328.1:0-4742 GCA_037140135.1 Chloroflexota bacterium | reverse complement strand
TCTCTTATTGAATACACCATGCGGCACACCGCGCTGGGCGACCTGCGCGTCGGTGACCGTGTCAACGTGGAAGCGGACGTGGTCGGCAAGTACGTGCAGCAGCTTGCGGCCGCCCACCTGCCGTCCATCGTCCACCGTCCAACGTCATAACCATGCCCTTCGCCACCGTCGAGCAGGCGATCCAGGATCTTCGCACCGGCAAGTTCATCGTCGTGGCCGACGATGAGGATCGCGAAAATGAAGGCGACCTCATCCTCGCCGCCGAGTTCATCACGGCGGAAAAGGTGAACTTCCTCATGCAGGCCAAGGGGATGATCTGCGTCGCGCTGAGCGCGGCCCGGGTGCAGCAGCTCGAGCTCCCGCTGATGGGCCACGAGAACACCGACGCCCTGCGCACCGCTCTCGGCTCCACCGGGATCTGGGCCGCCCTCGACGGGATCCCGACCGACGAGGTCCTCCGCTTCGCCGCCGAGGTCGAGGCGATGGGCCACTCCGCGCTGTGGATCAACGAGGGCAGCGGCCGCGAGCCGTTCGCCGTGCTCGGGGCGCTCGCCCGGACCACCGCCCGGATCACGCTCGGCCTGGGGATCGCCACCACCTACGCGCGCGACGCCACGGCCGCCCACGCCGGGGCGCGGACCGTCAACGACCTGTGTGGCGGCCGGTTCGTGATGGGCCTCGGGGTCTCGCACCGCTCATCCGCCAACGCCCGCGGCCACGACTACGCCACGCCGCTGCCGACCATGCGCACCTATCTCGACGCGTACGACGCCGCTCCCTGGACGGGCCCTGCAACCGTGGATCCGCCGCTCGTGATCGCGGCCCTGGGCCCCAGGATGCTCGCCCTCGCGGCGACCCGCTCCGCCGGGGCATTCCCCTACAACGTGACCGAGGCGATGGTGCGGCAGGCGCGCACGACCCTCGACGCCGCCGCCGATGCCGCCGGGAACGGCTCGAGGCCCCTGCTCGTCGCCTCGCTGCCGGCAGTCCTCGGAGACCCCGCTGAGGGGATCGCCGGCGGCCGGCTGCTGGTCAGCCGCTACATGGGGCAGCCCAACTACCGGAACAACCTGCTCCGGGCCGGCTTCACCGAGGCTGACCTCGACGGGCCGTCAGATGCGCTGGTCACCGCGCTGGTCGCCCTGGGCGACGCGGACGAGCTGCGTGCCCGGATCGCCGGGATGCATGCGGCCGGCGCCGACCACGTGACGGTGATCCCCCTCTCGCCGTCGGGGCGGCAGGCGGATCTCGCCACGGCCCGGGCGGTGGCACCCTAGATCTCCCGGAACCGCCCCACCCACCGGGGGGTCGGACTCAACTCGCGCGGTTCGTCCGCAGCTCCTTGAAGGCCCGCACCGCGTCCCGGACGCCCGCGAGCACCGGGCCGCGCTCGGCGCTCGAGCCGGTCGCGTAGCCGTCCGCCCCCGTCGCAGCCAGGGCCGCGGCCACGGACGGCGGATCCGTGAGCGGGCCGCCATGGAGGAGCACGATCGCGTCGGGCTGCTCGTCGCGGGCGGCCCGCACCATCGCGCCAAACTCGTCGAGGGCGGTCTCGTCGCCGCCGGCGCCCGTGATGCCGGTCATGGTGCCGATGACGTCCACGCCCTCGGCCGCCATCCGGCGGGCCTCCTCCGGGTCGAACGCCCAGCCGAGGGTGAGCATCCCCTCCCGGGCAGCGAGGCGGAGCATCTCCAGCTCCCGGCTGAAGCCGTAGCCGGTCCGCTCCAGCTCCGCCCGGAAGGTGGGCCCGTAGATCCCGGCGAAGGGCTCGTTGGTCACGCCGGAGGCGCCCGCGTCCCGAGCGGCGCCCACCAGCCAGGCGAGCGACCGGCGTGGATCGTGGGCGCCGAGACCGCCGACCACCGGCAGGTCCCCTGCCCGCTCCACGATCTCCGGCAGCAGGCCCAGGGTCAGCTTGTTGGCGTCGTCGTAGGGCAGGAAGGCGAGCACCGTGGGCACGCCCAGGATCCGGTAGACCGCGGTCCCGTAGGTGGCGAGCAGGTCCGCCCCGCCGGCCTTGGCACCGGCTGCGGTGATCCCGCTGCCGACACCAGCGACCACGATCGCCTCCCCGGCAGCACGGCGTGCCCGCAGCGGGGCCAGCATCTCTTCGCGGTTCATGCGGTCTCCTCTTCCGCCGGCATCGGGCGGACGCAGGTCCACCGCTCCCGGAAGACCTCAAGGACGGCCTCGGCGAATGCCGGGTCGTTGACGTTGGCGTCCACCTCGCGGAGGACGATGTCCGGGCGCAGGGTGGCACGGACGACCGAGAACAGCGCCTCGTCGGCGTCGAGGTCCCGGAAGGGACCGCCCGGCAGCTCGTACTTGGACAACCCGCCCAGCGGCAGGACCACCGCCGAGGGGCCGACGGCGGCGTTGACCTTGGCGACCAGGATCCGGCCCAGCTCCGCGGACTCCGCGGCATTGGTCCTGACCGCGCAGACCGACGGGTTGTGCACGACCAGCGGCCGCTCGGGGACATCGAAGCGGGCGGGCACGGAGTCCCGCGGGCCGAAGTTGAGCACCTCGAGCGCGCCCGGCACCACGACCTGCGGGATCCCCATCCGGCCGGCCGCCTCGAGGCGGTGCGGGCCGCCGGGGAAGATGCCGCCGAGCAGCTCGTCGGTCAGCTCGCTGGTCGTGACATCGATCACGGCGTCGATCAGGCCGGCGTCGACCATCTCCTCCATCGCCCGACCCCCGGATCCGACGGCGTGGAAGGTGATCGTCTCGAACCCCCACGCCTCCAGGCCTGCCTGGATCGCGAGGACTCCGGGCGTGGTGACCCCGAACATCGTGATCGCCACCAGGGGCGCGCTGGCGGCCGCCGGGTCGTAGTGGAAGCGGACCATCCCCGCCATCGCGTGGGCGGCGTTGGCCAGGACCCGGCGCGAGACGCGGTTGAGGCCCGCGACGTCGGTGACCGGATGGACGAGGGCGAGGTCGCTGGTGCCCACGAACCCGCGCACGTCCCCCGAGGCCATCGTGGACACGAGCAGCTTGGGCACGCCCACCGGCAGCGCCCGGAGCACGTCGGAGACCACCGTGGAGCCGCCGCTGCCGCCAAGGCCCATCACGCCCGCGACCGTCCCGGACGCGTGCAGGGCCCGGACGAGCGTGGTGGCGCCGCGGCCCATCGCCGCGAGGGCGACGGCACGCGTGTCGCTCCCCTCCCGGCCGAAGCGCAGGGCGGCAAGGTCCACGCCGGCCGCCCGGGCGACCTCGCCCGCGCTGACGTCCGGCACGAACGGCGGCTCACCGAGGATGCCGACATCCATCACCAGCGCGTCCACACCGGCATCGGCCAGCCGGTCACGGACGAAGGCGTACTCGCGGCCCTTGGTGTCGAGCGTCCCCACGAGGACGACGCACGGCCGTCCGGCGGTCTCCATCGTGTCTCCTTCCCGGCCTGCGCCGGTGCTCGCGGACTACCGTCCGGCGCTCCCCGATGCCCGGAACGGCAGGGCCTTGAACGCCTGCACGACACCCGACACCGCGCGCTCCACGGGGAGCCGCTCGATCGACGAGGCGCCGAGATAGCCCACGACATCGGTCGTCGCGAGCACGCGGGCCACCGACTCCGGGTCCTCGAAGGGCCCGCCGTGGGCGACGACCATCACGTCCGGGCGGGCCGCCCTGGCTGCCTCGAGCATCGCCTGGGTCGCCTCGCACGCGGCGTCGAGATCCATCGCCTCCTCGGCGCCGATCCAGCCGCCGGAGGTGAGCCCCACGTGGGCGCCGATCACGTCCGCGCCCGCGTCGGCCATGGCGGCGGCCTCCTCGTTCGAGAACGCGTAGGCGAGCGTGAAGATGTCCCGCTCGCGGCAGAGGCGGATCAGGTCCACCTCCTTGGGATAGCCGAGGTTGGTGGCATCGATGTGCCGGCGGAAGGCACCCGAGTACAGGCCGGCCGTGGGCACGTTGGTGATGCCCGAGAAGCCCATGGCCATGAACTCGTCCAGCAGCCGGGGGATGTCCCGGAACGGGTCGGCCGCGCCGATGCCGCCGATGACCGGGGTCGCCTCGACGGCGCCCAGCACCTCGTGGCCGAGCTCGATGGTGATGGCGTTCGAGTCGCCGTAGGCGAGGTAGCCCGCCAGCGAACCGTGGCCTGCCATCCGGAAGGGGCCGGTGTTGTAGACCATGATCATGTCGATGCCGCCCTTCTCGGCAGCCTTCGCCACGAGGCCGATGCCGGCCCCGCCGATGACCAGCGGCCGGCCGGCCGCCAGGGTCGCCTCAAGACGGGCGAGGACTTCGGATCGGCTGAACTGGCGCATGCGGCGGCTTCTCCTCGGACCCCCCGGGAATCATGGACCGATGGCGATGGCGAGCGTCGGGACGTGCGGCTGGGCCGGATGACCGCCCGGAGCCGCCGGCAAACCACCGGCTGGACCCCTGCCTCCGATCATGGCACGTCCGCGCCGCCCGGGGGATGGCCCGGCGTAGACTCGGGACCACCAGGGCGTCCCGCGGCACGGCGGGCGACGGTCACGACATCCAAGGAGGCTCCATGGCGCCGGCAGTGGCGATCGGCAGCGACGAGGCTGGCTTTGCGATGAAGGCCGGCTGAGCTTCCATGCCATGGAGCGCGGAACCCGGCTGACGGCGGCCAGAAACGGACGCGAGGCTGGATCGGTTGCCAGCATCCTGGCGCACGTCCATCAGCGCTTTGAGAGTATCCGTAAGGAACATGGAAACGATGCCGTGGCCGCGCTGGGTTCGGCAACCAGCACGAATGA
>JBAXFC010000327.1:0-4748 GCA_037140135.1 Chloroflexota bacterium | reverse complement strand
CCTCATGCTCGCGCTGCTCGACTCGCTGCTGACCGCGGGCTTCGATCCCGAAGACCAGGGTCGCAGGTCGGTGGCCTGGCGCAGGGGCGGCGCCTACACGCCGGACGGGGACGGCTCGTTCGACATCGGCGGCACCACGGCGCGGGCGCTCACGGCGCTCGGGGCGGGCACGCCGGCGGTCGATGCGGGCCCCGCGGACGACCGTGCGTGCGGCAACGGGTCGCTGATGCGGATCCTGCCGATCGCTCTCGTGGGGCGGAACTGGTCTCCGGATGTCCTGATCGAGCGGGCGCAGCTGGCGTCCCGCGTCACCCACGGCCACCCGCGCTGCCAGGTCACCTGCGCCGTGTACTGCCTCATCGTGCGGGAGCTGCTCCGCGGCTCGGCGCCGGCGGCCGCGCTGGAGTGGGCGATGACGACCGCGCGGGACGCCTACGCGGCGGATGGCGCCATCCCCGCCGCCTCGTTCCGGGCCGCGCTCGAGGAGCTGGCGGCGTACCAGAGGCGCACCGGGAGCGGCTACGTCATCGACGCCTTCTGGTCGGCCTGGGACGCCTTCGCCGGAGCGGCTGACTACGCGCAGACGATCGTGCGCGCCATCGAATACGGGCACGACACGGACACCACGGCGGCGATCGCGGGCGGCCTGGCCGGCGCCCGGTGGGGCTGGGAGGGGATCCCGGTCGCATGGCGGCGCGGCATGCGCGGGCACGCGGTCGCGCAGCCGCTGGTGGACCGGCTGGCGGGGACGGTCACGCCTGCTGAGGGTGGCCCGCTGCCCACCTCCACGGAGAACCCGCTCCGCGTGGACCTGCTTGACCTTGCCGGGACACCGCTCGAGGGGACGGGCCGCCTGGGGATCACGCTCCTGCCCGGCAAGAAGCGCGAGGGATGGACCGGTGCCCACTGGCGGGACCTGGACCTGGACCTCGCGCGCCTGCGGGACCTCGGCGTGGACACGCTGTTCCTGCTCAACGAGGACGCGGAGCTCGCCCTCTGCCTCGTGCCGGAGCTGCCGGACGCGATGGCGGCCGTGGGCCCGGAGCTCGTCCGCTTCCCGATCCCGGACCCGCACGTCCCGGCCGATCCGGGCGCGTACCGGGTGGCGATCCGGGGGCTGGTGGAGCGGGTGCGGGGCGGCGCCTTCGTGGCCATTGCGTGCCGGGGTGGCATCAACCGGTCCGGCATGACGGCTGCCTGCATCTACCGGGAGCTGGGGCTCGACGCGTCCGAGGCGATCGCCCGGACCCAGGCGGCCCGCAGGCGCTCGATCACGATCGGCGAAGAGCAGGCCTTCGTGCGCGCGTGGCCGTGGTGACCGCGAAGGCCAAGACCCGGGCGGGCGCGGCCGTGACGGGCGCGGTCCCGGTGATCTCGGCGACGGCGGCCCCGGAGATCTCGACCGCGGCGGCCGCATCCCCGGAGGCTGCCCTGGCCCCGGGCATCCCGCTGCGCCTGGTCACCTGGAACCTCAACCACTGGCGCCAGCCGCTGCTGCCGGTGGACACCCGCCGGCTCGCGTGGGCGCACCTGGAGCATGGGATCGGCGCCGGCGTCGCGCTGGTGCAGGAGGCGGTGCCGCCGCTCGGGCTCTCGCGTGAGCGCCAGGTCTACGGGGAGCTCGCGGGCCACCGCAACTGGGGCTCGGGCATCGTGGCCCTCGATCCCGCCATCGGCATCGAGCCCATCCGGTCCGTCCGCAACCCGTGGTCGTCGCGCCGGTACATCCTCGACGCCTCGCACCCGGGGTCGATGGCCGTGGCCCGGATGATCGTGCCCGGCGTGCAGCCGATCGCCCTCGTCTCGCTCTACGGCGTCTTCGACGTGTCGGCGCTCGCATCCATGCACCACGCGGTCGCGGACCTGTTGCCGCTGTTCGATTCGCCGGACGGTGCCCGGGTCATCCTCGGCGGGGACCTCAACGTGACCCAGACCACGAAAGACCCCCGATACCGCGCCCGGGCAGACGCGCTGCTTGCGGCCATCGAGGCGCTCGGCCTGGTCGAGGTCAAGACCACCCTTGCCGAGCGGCCGGCGTCACCGGCGGACTGCGCCTGCGGGGCGGGGGAGGGGTGCGGGCACATCGGCACCTGGAAGACCTCGGAGCTGGACCACCTCTACGTGTCGCCCGCGCTCGTGCCGCAGGTCCGCGCGCTGGCGGTGGACGCCACTCCCGTTGAGAGCGGCCTCTCAGATCACGTGGCGCTGGTCCTGGACCTGGAGCTCTCGAAGGAGCGCACGCCCCACGCATGGGACGAGGAGGCGTTCGCGGTCGAGGTTGGCCGGCGGCACGGTCCGGCGGCCCGGGCGGTCGTCGAGTCGCTCGTGTCGTGGGCGGAGCTCAGGGAGCGCGAGCTGACCTCGGCGGCCGGCGTGGCGGCCAAGGCGCTGAGCCGCTTTCCGACGAACGGCGTCACCGCGGAGCCGGAGCTCATGTTCACCCTGGACCTCCAGGCGGAGCCCCGGACCACGGAGGTCATGTTCTCGATCCACGCCTCGGGCGATGTCGTCGTCTGGCTCGGCGGCCTGCGGATGCCGCCCTTCGACACGACCGACGCACGCCACGAGCTCCGTCGCGCCCTCAACCGGATGGACGGGGTCCACCTCCACCGAACCAGGGTCAACGGCTGGCCCCGGTTCGCTCTCGGCCGTCTCGAGCACCCGGACAACCTCCGGATCCTCGTCGAGGTGCTGGAGCGGATCGTGGTGGAGAGCCACGCGTCGCCGCCCGCCGCTGGATCCGCACCGGCCTCCGAGTCCGTACCGGAGCCCGTCGGGTAGCGCCCGAGCGGCGGCCCCGAGGGGTTTGCGCCGGGTCGTAGACTGCCCCGATGACCGAGAAGGTGCAGGGCCCCGCGTCCTATTTCCCATCGATCGAGAAGAAGTACGGCCAGCCGATGGACTACTGGTTCGCCCAGTTGGAGCCCCGTACGGCGCTCCGGCACAGCGACATGGTCGCGTTCCTCAAGACCGAGCACGGCATGGGCCACGGACACGCCAGCGCGATCGTCGCCTACTTCCGCGCCAAGCACGGGCTCTGATCCACGGTTCCGGCCCGCTCCGGCCCCCGAGCCTGACTGGGAGTCCGGCTCCCGGGCCCGATGGGCGCCCGTCCAAGCGCCGGGGTCCAGCTCCGCCAGTCAGGCTGCCGGGGGCGGGTACCGTCCGCCCGCCTGCCGGAGGCGCCGTGTAGACGCCGGCCAGGGCGCCGAAGGGCAGCACGGCACGCCGTGCCAGCCGCGCGACTCTCCCGGTGGACGATGCGGGGGCGTGCAGGATGGGAGAGCGCCCCGAGCCCCTTGGAGGCGGCACGGTGACAGGCCGGTTCCGCTTGTTCGAGGTCGTCCCGACCGCGGCGGCGCCGCTCGTGGCGATGCTCGGGTCCGCGGCCGGCGCGCCGGTCGCGACCGACCCGGTGCTGATCGTCGGTGCGACACGTGACGTGTTCACGCCGCATGCGTGGACCGTGGACATGGCCCGGGCCTTCACCGCGAGCCGCGTCGTCACCTGCGTGGGTGCCAAGCACGTGACGTATCTCCCGGAGAGGTCGTCGTGCATCGACACGGTGGCGGGCACGTGCCTGGTAGGCGGCAGGCTGCCGGACCACGACATCGCCTGCCAGGGACTGGCGCCCGGCGACCGCCAGCCGGACGGCAACCAGCGGCCATATCGAACGTTCGAGACTCGCCTGTATCCATTGTTGGACTCGTCCATCTATATGTCGCGCCCCTATACTCGGCTGACCTCCGATCGCGCCGGACCCGCGGCGTGAGCGGAGGAGAACCCCACACCAGGCGAGCCCAGGGAGGCACCACGTTGACGCACTCGGAGGGTGGACCCGGCGAGGAGGGCGAGCCCGCCGCACACCCGGCCGGGGCCCCGCGCGGCGGACGCCTGGCGGCGATGCGCCTGCCCACCGTGTCGGTGATCGGCCTGCTGCCGCTGCGGATCTTCCTGGGCGTCACCTACCTCTACGCCGGGCTGGACAAGTTCGCCAACCCGCACTTCCTCGCCGCGGGCGACCCGTTCAACGTTGCGGGCCAGATGGCGGCGTTCGCGCGCCAGTCACCGCTGGAGCCGCTGATCACCGCGGTCCTGCCGGCCGCGATCCCGATCGGCGTGCTGATCGCGCTCGGGGAGCTCGCCATCGGCATCGGCCTGCTCACCGGACTCTCGTTGCGGCTGGCTGCGGCCGGCGGCGCGGCGTTCTCGGTGCTGTTCTGGCTCACCGCGTCCTGGTCGTCCACGCCGTACTTCTTCAGTCCCGACCTGCCGTACGCGGTGGGGTTCCTCACGCTGGCGATCGTCGGGCACGGCGGGCTGCTCGTAGTGGGGATCGCGCGTGACCGCGCGGCCGCCGCCGCAGCCGAGGACGGCGCCCCGCTCGTCTCGGCCGCCCGGCGCTCGGTCCTGCAGTTGGGCGCCCTGGCCGGCCTGACCCTGCTCACCGGTGGGGCCGCGGCGCTGCTCCGGGCACTCGCCTCCGGTGGGAACGGCGGATCGGCCGCCGCCGCGACCCGGGCTCCGACGCCTGCGCCCGCCACGCCCGCGCCCGCCACGCTCGCGCCCGCCACGCTCGCGCCCACCGCCGCCCCAACCCCCGGCGCCATCCAGGCATCGACCGAAAATGCCGCCGTCAACAAAAGAGCCAACAGCGAGGCTCCGGCAACGGCAGCAAGCGTCCGGTCGGACGACGACGGCTTGATCGAGACAAAAGGCGCCTGAGCCGTGAGCATGACCCCGAACAC
>JBAXFC010000326.1:0-4753 GCA_037140135.1 Chloroflexota bacterium | reverse complement strand
GGGTCCGGCGTGGGCCGGATGGAGGCAGGCAGGCAGCCCGCGACGCCGAGGGCGATCGTGACGACGATGGCGAGCCAGGCGACGAGCCCGGTGATGGAGCGCGAGCGGTGCACCTGGTCCTCCGGCGTGACCGAGGCCGCAACCGTACTAGGAAATGACCGTGGGCGGGTCAACCGGGGTCGGCTCGGAGGGTGTGAACTCGCCGGCGAGGGCGAGACCCTCGCTGGCGGTTGCGACCCGGCCGCGGCCGCGGCGCTTGGCCACGAAGCAGGCACGATCCGCTGCGAGCAGGACGCCTTCGGGCGTGCTGCCATCGATGGGGTAGGAGGCGGTGCCGATCGAGGCCGAGATCGGCACGCCCTCGTTCGCCCAGACGGAGCCCGGCGCACCCACCGCCTCGACCGCGGCCCGGATGCGCTCGGCGACGTTCTGGAGGCCGTGGGCATCGATGTGCGGCAGGAGGACGGAGAACTCGTCGCCGCCGTAGCGGAAGGCCGAGTCGGTGTCGCGGGCGGCGCCCATGATCGCGCCCGCGATCTCGCGCAGCAGCCGGTCGCCGGCCTGGTGACCCAGGGTGTCGTTGATGGTCTTGAACTTGTCGAGATCGATCATCACGATGCCGAACGGATCGCGGGCGGCCACGTTGCGGGAGAGCATGTCCTGGAACGTGCCGTGGTTGAGGAGCGACGTGAGGTCGTCGGTGCGGGCCCGGACCTCGGCGGCCTCGAACGTCTGCGCGTTGCGCAGCGCGATCGAGACCTGCGCCGCGAACAGCTGGACCAGCTCGAACTCCTGGCGATCGAAGCGCACTTCGGTGCCCAGCCGCTCGAGGGTCAGGACACCGGCCGCCCCGGAGGGGCCGCGCAGCGGAACGACGATCAGGCTCCCGTCCACCGGCCCGACGTCGCGGTGGTGGTTGACGCGTGGATCGGCCTGCTCGTCCTCGATCAGCACGGGTTCGTTGTGGCCCACGACCCAGGTTGCGATGCCGGTCTCGCCCGGCGTCCAGGGCTGCATGTACTGCTCGGCATGGATGCCGCGCGCGGTCAGCGGGCGGAGCAGTCCGCTCGCCTCGTCGACCACCTCGATCGCGATGTTGTCGCACTTGATCAGCGACCCGAGGCGGTCGGTGATCTGCTCGAGCACCGCGCGCTGGTCGAGCGTGGTGAGGATGCTCTCGGTGATCCGCAGGAGCTCGCGCTGGGCGCGCAGCTGGCGCTCGAGGGCGTTGGACTGCTCGCGGAGGCGCGCGGTGGCGTCGGCGTTGGCCATCGCCTGCGCCGCGAAGGACGCGTAGATCACGAGCAGGCGCAGGTCGTCCTCGGTGAACTGGCGCAGGCCGCCCTTCACCAGGACCACGACGCCCAGGCAGACGCCCTCGTGGACCATCGGCGCGAGCAGCATCGACTCGTCGAGGTCGGGCTCGGTGTCGACGATGGTGATCGCCCGCGGATCGTTGGCCGTGTCGTCCACGAGCTGCGGGACGCGGAAGCGCGCGACCCAGCCCGTGATCCCCTCGCCGACGTTGACCTTGACGGCCTCGGCGGTCTCGGCCGCGTAGATGTCGCCCTGCCCCTGGAGGGCGACGGGCACGAGGACCGAGCCCGCGACGCGGTAGACCCGTGCGTTCTCGTAGCTGATCAGCTGGCGGAGCTCGGTGGCGATCGTGTTGCCGATCTCGCGCACGTCGCTGATGCCGGCGAGCCGGGCTCCCAGGCGCTGGATCGACTGCAGCTGGGCGGCCCAGGCGGCCATCCGCCCGAATGTCCGCGCCGAGCGCACCGCGATCGCGGCATCGCCCGCGAGCGCCTCGGCGGCGTCGAGGTCGGCGTCGCGCCAGCGCTGCGGCCGGTCATGGGCAAGGTAGAGGATGCCGTGCAGCTCGTGCCCGTCCACCAGGGGGGCGACGAGGAGACTCTCCACGCCTTCCTGGATCGCGGCGGCGCGCATCGGGCTCGCCGATCGCATCGCCTCCGGCCCGAGGATGGCCACCGGCCGCCGTGACGGGACGTCGCGCTGGGCGAGCCTGGCCTCCTCGAGGGTTCGCGCGGTGGCAAGGAACGCCTCCGAGAACCCGGATCCACCAGGGGAGGAGACGCGGCCGTCGGCGTCGCGCAGGATGACCGCGACCCGGTCCGCACCGAACAGGACCCGCGCGTGATCGGAGAGGTCGCGGACGACATCGTTGACGTCGAGGCGGCTGGCGAGATCGGTGGCGACGCGGCGAAGCGCCTCTGCGCGCCGGAGCCGGCTGACCGCCTGCTCCGCGGCGCCTGCGCCACGGACGAGGACGCCCAGGGTCCGGGCGATGGCGCTCGCGAGGCGACGGCCGCCGTCTGGTCCCAGCTCCACGGCGCCTGCCAGCACGAGCACGCCCCACGGCGCCTCGCCGCCCGGGATCCGGACGACGAGCTCGTCGGTGCCCATGCCCAGGGCCGGTGCCGGTCCCGGGACGCCGGGCCGGGCGTGGATGGGCTCCGCCGACGCCAGGGCCTGAGCGAACAGGCTGGGGCCCGGCGGGTAGCTGCGGGTGCTCGTCCCGGCCCCGGCCTCCGAGTCGGTGGCACGCTGGACGAGGCCGCCCGGACGCCGCTCCCAGATCCCGACGAGAGCGGCCCCGGTGGCATGGCGGATGCGCCGGCACGCCTCGTCGAGCGCCGGGTCCAGCCCCGATGGGATCGAGGCGACCTCGGCCAGGTCCGCGAGGAGGTCAAGGCCGGCCGTCGTCTCCGTCAGCGTTGCGGGGACCGTGGCCTCGCGGCGCCCGCCTCGCGGTGGCGCGACCTCCAGACCGGGGACGGCCGGTGACTCGGCGGCGGCGAGGAAGCGCTGCAGGTCCGCAATCCGGTACCGGCGGTCGCCGCGCTCGTTGATCCGGTAGAAGCGCAGGCGGCCGGCGTCGCTCCACGCCCGGACGGTGTTGGGGTGGACGCCAAGGACCTTGGATGCGCGCGTGACGGTGAGCGTGGCATCACCCGGACGAGGCGCCTTGGCGCCGGGGGCGGGGATGTCGGATTTGGTAGGCATGACCGTGGAGCGCATGCTCCGCTACTTCACAGAAATTGCCAATAGGACGAACGGACCATGCGCAGCGAGCTAGCGACCCGTCGTTGGTCCCTGTCCGCGGTGGCTTCCCGAGGGCCCACGCCGCCCCGCCGTGGCACGCACGTAGGCCAGGGTCACCGCGAGCGCCACGATGCCGATCGCCGCCACGATGGCGACGGCCCCGAGCGGGTCACCGACGAGGCCGGGTCCCGCGCCGCTGCTCCGCGGGTCGCCGATGCCGGCGGTGGGCTCCGGGCTGGCTGCAGCGGCGATCCCGGCCGAGGCGAGGAGCACGCCCACGGCGATGACCAGGGTCCAGGCGGCCCGCCGGATGCGCGCCGCCCGGCGGCCGATCTCAGATGACCGCATCCACCACCGCCCACGCGACCCCGGCCGCGATCGCCACGGCGCCTGCCGCAAGGAGCCCGGTGACCATCCGGGTCGTTCCCTGGCGGCCGTGCGCCAGGAGCCGCATGGCCTCCGCAGGCTCGAGCGTCGTGAGCACCAGCGGCCGCCCGAGTCCCGCCGTGAGCATCGGACCACGCTCGGGGTCGTCAACCGGGACGCCGAGGACGAGCGCGTGATCCACAGTGCTCAGGATCTCGATCCGGAGGCGGGCCGGTGTGCCGGCCGGGGTTCCCTCGGGCACGAGGTCGGGGATCTCGCCGGCGGTGCCCACGGACTCGCGGGTGAGGACCACCAGGCCGTCGTCGAGGACGTCTGCGTCCACCGCCAGCCGCTCGATGCCGCCGGCGATCTCGAACGGCTTCTGCTCGCGGCTGGAGGTCACGGTGGTCCAGCCCCGGGGGCTCCGGAGCTCCAGGCGGGACCGGCGCAGGACGAGGGGCCGCTCGTTCTCGTCGAGGAACTCCTCCTCGGCGTCGATGCGGCCCCCGACGCCCACGTATCGGGACCGGCCGGCGATGGCGATCTCGCGGGCCCGGGCGACGGCCA
Source organism: Chloroflexota bacterium (assembly GCA_037140135.1). Lineage (GTDB taxonomy): Bacteria > Chloroflexota > Limnocylindria > Limnocylindrales > CSP1-4 > CAIXZV01. The sequence continues at coordinate 754 of JBAXFC010000326.1, read as the reverse complement.
CGACCGGGGTGGCCGCGATGATCCGGCCGATGCGGGCGCCGGGACCGAGGCGGCGGAGCAGGAGCGTGCCCGCGGCGAGCGCGACGACACCGGTGAGGACGAGCACCAGGGGGATCACCGGCCGATCATCGCACAGGCGGGCGGTTCGGCCGAGCACGGCTCAGCCGCGGGCTGGGCCGGGAATCAGTAGTCCGAAGGAACCTACTCGACGCATGGACCTTGATGTGATCTCAGCCGTTAGCATCGCTCAGCCCCTCCGGACTGGCAACAACGCTACGGGCCCGGGGTGCCACCCGGCAATAGGCTTATCCACCTAATCCCGGGACGGCCCCCTCGAGTTGTCCACCGTCTGTCCACAGCGCGGGTCCACCCGGCGTCCGGTCAGCCCGAGCCGCGCCCGGTGAGCGGGTCCACCGACCGCGCCTGCCCGTCGAAGCTGGTCAGGACAAGGCGGCCGCCGACGAGCTCCGCGGCCGTGACCACGTCGGAGTGGGCCACCCGCCAGGCGACCTCGCCGTCGCCCCGGATCGCGAAGGTCTCGATCTCCGCCTGGACGAGGATGTGCGGCAGGCGCGATGAGCCCAGCACCACCACGACCGGCGTGGCGGAGCGATGGCTCCAGCGCAGAACGCCGGTACGGGCCTCGAAGGCGTAGACGTGGAACCCGAACGAGACGACCAGCAGGCCCTCGGTGTCCCAGGAGAGGCCGGCGGGCTCGTCGCTGATCGTGGAGGCCAGGCGGACCGTCCAGGGA
>JBAXFC010000325.1:0-4755 GCA_037140135.1 Chloroflexota bacterium | reverse complement strand
CGCCGGCCCACGAGGAGCACCAGCCGGGGAGCAGGACCGGCGGCGGCGAGCTCGGCCAGCATCCCGACGTCCGCCCGGGTGGGCAGCGATCCCGCGACCACCGTCCGTCCGACCGGCGTGCCGCGGGCGGCCATCGCGCGGACCTCCGAAGGTGCCAGGCGGACTGCCGGATCCCACTGCGGCCCCGCGCCACGGGCGAACGGGCGGAGGGCACGTGCCGACCAGTCGGCCTCGATCAGCGCGAGCGGCGTGTTCTCGGCGTCCGTGACAACGTCGCCGGGCAGCCAGGGCACCACGGTGCCGCGCGGGAGCGCGCCGCCAAGGCCCAGCTCGAGCAGGTCAAGGCCATCGTCATCGAGGGGGCGGTGGGGTCGGCCTGCGACATCCCCAACGGGATCGATCACAACGTCTCGTCCACGGACGCGGGCGCCGGACCGGCGGGCGCGGGCACCGTCTCGGCCGCGGGCACGGACGCCGGACCGGCGGGCGGCACGGGAACCCTGGACTGGGCCAGCGCCTTGGTGCGTCCACGAACCCAGATCCAGAGCAGCGAGCCGCCGGTCAGGGCCAGGACGGCGGTCAGCAGCACGATCTCGTTGGGGACGTTGAGCAGCTTGAGGCCCGAGGCGAGCAGCAGGATCGCGAGCGCACGGCGGATGACGCCGCCCGGCGCCCGGCTCGAGACCTGGGCGCCGATCCAGGCCCCGGGGATGGCGCCCAACAGGAGCGACGAGGCCACCGCCATCGAGAAGCTTCCGAAGAGAAGGTGGCCGATCGCGGCGGCCGCCACCAGGGGGATCGCCTGGGCAAGGTCCGTCCCCACCAGCGAGGACGCCTTGAGGGTCGGATACATCATCAGCAGCACGACGATGATGATCGAGCCCGCCCCCACCGAGGTGAGCCCCACCATGAACCCGGCGACGGCGCCGAGGATGATCGTGGGCACCGGCTTGATCACGACGCGCGGCCGGGTGAGCCGTGCCGGCCCTTCACCCAGGGGCAGGTTGTTCTGGTACATCTGGATCAGCGCCCGCACCACCAGCCCGCTGGCGGCGATCAGCAGCGCGACGCCCAGGATCAGCTTGAGCACGGACGCGATGTCCACGTCCCCGGGAACCATGCTGATGAGCCAGGCGCCCGAGAAGGCCGCCGGCATCGAGCCCACGCACAGCCAGCCCACGAGCGAGAGGTTCACCGTCCCGCGGCGGAGATGGACGAACGCTCCCACCGGCTTCATCAGCAGGCTGACCACGATGTCCGACGAGATCGCGGTCAGCGGGTTCACGTTGAAGAAGAAGACCAGCATCGGCGTCATCAGCGCGCCGCCACCCATGCCCGTCAAGCCGACGACGGTGCCAACGAGCAGACCGCCGACCGCGAGCGGGATGTCCAGGATCATCGCGGAATACGGCGTGCGAGGTGTGCTCGCGGGGTGCGGAACATGCGGCGATGATAACGTCGCACCCGTCCGCACCGGACCCGCGACCGTCGCGGGCGCGCGCGATCCCCCTGCGCACCGCAATGCGCACCGCAAGAACCACCCGCCCACAAGGACCCGATGACCGCCGACGCCCCCGCCTCGCTCACCGCCCCCGGTGCGGTCCCGGCCGCCTGGCCGGCGGACGACGCCGGGCTGGCCGCGATGCTGGCTGCCGGGGCAGGACGGGTGCTGCTCGAGCTGCGGGCGCACGTGGACGAGGGCACGTTCCCTGGCGACCTGCGGGGCCTCAAGGATGCCGGCGACCTCGCAGCCCAGACCTGGCTTGCCGATGCCCTGGCCCATGCCCGGCCCGGCGACGCGGTGCTCTCCGAGGAGGCGCGCGACGACCGCTCCCGCCTCGACGCTGACCGGACCTGGATCATCGACCCGCTCGACGGGACCCGGGAGTTCGCCGAGCGCGATGAGGCCGGCACCGGTTGGCGGACCGACTTCGCCGTCCACGTCGCCCTCTGGGTCCGCGGTCGCGGCCTGGTCGCGGGGGCGGTCGGTCTGCCGGCCCGCAACCTCGTCCGCCGCTCGGACCAGCCGCTGGACGTCCCGGCGGAACGCTACGACGACATTCTCGCCGGCCGGCGGCCATTGCGGCTCGCGGTGAGCCGGACCCGGCCGCCCGCCGTCGCCGCCCGGCTCGGCGCACGCGAGGACGTGGAGCTGGTGCCGATGGGCAGCAACGGCGTGAAGGTGATGGCCGTCCTCGACGGGACGGCGGACGTCTACGTCCACGCGGGCGGCCAGTACGAGTGGGATTCCGCGGCACCGGTTGCCGTCGCCACCGCCGCCGGCCTCACGGCGACCCGTCTGGACGGTTCGCCGCTCCTCTACAACCAGCCTGACCCGTGGTCGCCCGACCTCGCGGTCTGCCACCCCGCGCTCGTCGCCCATCTCCGCCGCCTGCTGGCGGGGGCCGGAGCCGACGACGAGCCAGGAGCCCGCCCGTGACGATCCACAGCCTCTCCCAGCTCCGGGCCCTCGAAGCCGAGAGCATCCACATCTTCCGCGAGGTCGCCGCCGAGATGCAGCGCCCCTGCCTGCTCTTCTCGGGCGGCAAGGACTCGATCGTGATGCTGCACGTGGCGCGCAAGGCCTTCCACCCCGCCCGCATCCCGTTCCCGGTGATGCACGTGGACACGGGGCTCAACTTCCCCGACATCCTCGCCTTCCGTGACCGCTGGATCGCGAAGCTGGGGCTGACGCTCGTTGTCGCGTCGGTGCCGGAGGCGATCGAGCGCGGCCTGGTGCGCGAGGAGCCCAACGGCTCGCGCAACCGCATCCAGACGCCGGTGCTGCTCGACGCCATCGAGCGCAACAGGTTCGATGCCTGCTTCGGCGGTGGCCGCCGCGACGAGGAGAAGGCACGCGCCAAGGAGCGCGTCTTCAGCTTCCGCGACGAGTTCGGCCAGTGGGATCCCAAGAACCAGCGCCCGGAGATCTGGAGCCTCTACAACGGCCGGGTCCACATGGGCCAGAGCATCCGCGTCTTCCCGCTCTCGAACTGGACCGAGCTCGACATCTGGTCCTATATCGCGGAGGAGCAGATCGAGATCCCGGACCTCTATCTCGCCAGAGAACGCGAGGTCACCGAGCGGGACGGGATGCTGTACGCGGTCAACGAGTTCACCCCACGGCGCGAGGGCCAGCCGGTCCGGCGCGTGATGTGCCGCTACCGCACGGTGGGCGATGCCAACCTGACCGCGGCCGTCGAGTCGGAGGCGGACACGGTCGAGAAGATCGTGGAGGAGATCGCGGCCGTCCGGATCACCGAGCGCGGCGCCACCCGCGGTGACGACAAGACAAGCGAGACATCCATGGAAGACCGCAAGAAGGAGGGGTACTTCTAGATGTCGGACCTCCTCCGCTTCGCCACCGCCGGCTCCGTGGACGACGGCAAGAGCACCCTCATCGGCCGGCTCCTGTACGACAGCAAGTCGCTCTTCTCGGACCAGCTCGAGGCCGTCGAGCGCGTGTCCAAGGACCGCGGCAACGACTACACGGATCTCGCGCTGCTCACCGATGGCCTGCGCGCGGAGCGCGAGCAGGGCATCACGATCGACGTCGCCTACCGCTACTTCGCGACACCCAAGCGCAAGTTCATCATCGCCGACACCCCCGGGCACATCCAGTACACCCGGAACATGGTCACCGGCGCCTCCACTGCGGACGTGGCCCTGATCCTGCTCGACGCGCGCAAGGGCATCACCGAGCAGAGCCGGCGCCACGCGTTCCTGGCCACGCTCCTCGGCGTGCCCCACGTGGTGGTCTGTGTCAACAAGATGGATCTCGTTGACTACGACGAGGCCGTCTTCGACTCGATCTCGGCGGAGTTCGGCGAGTTCGCCACCCGCTTGCGCGTGCGAGACCTCTCCTTCATCCCCGTCTCGGCGCTCAAGGGTGACAACGTCGTCACGCGCTCCGAGAACATGCCCTGGTACGACGGCACCACGCTCCTCTCGCACCTCGAGCGGCTGCACGTGGCCTCGGACCGCAACTTCGTGGATGTCCGCTTCCCGGTCCAGTACGTGGTCCGGCCCCAGAGCTACGACGTCCTCGACTACCGCGGCTACGCGGGCACCGTGGCCTCGGGGGTGATCAAGCCGGGCGACCGGGTCATGGCGCTCCCGTCGGGTCTCGAGTCCACCATCGCCTCGATCGAGACCGCCGACGGGCCGGTCTCGGAGGCGTACCCGCCGATGGCGGTGACGATCACCCTCACCGACGAGCTGGACATCTCGCGCGGCGACATGCTCTGCCGGCCACACAACATCCCCACCGTCACCCAGGACGTGGACGCCCAGATCTGCTGGATGGACGAGAGCTCACCGCTCCAGGCGGGCCGCAAGTACGGCATCAAGCACACGACGCGCTGGGCGCGGGCGGTGGTCAAGGAGCTCAGCTACCGGATCGACGTCAACACGCTGCACCGCGACGAGGACGCGACCGGGCTCTCGCTCAACGAGATCGGCCGAGTCCAGCTGCGCGTGACCCAGCCACTGTTCGTGGACCCGTACCAGGCCAACCGCCAGACGGGCTCGTTCATCCTGGTGGACGAGAGCTCCAACAAGACCGTCGGCGCGGGCATGATCGGGCGCACCGGCGGCTGACGCCCGGACGCCGCCGCGCCCACCCGTTCGCTACAGGCGCGCCCGCACCGCTCCCGCAAGCCCGCGGTGGCGCGCCGTTCGCGGCATGGACACCTTGCGCAGGTCGGCGAACGTCAAGTGCGCGCGCACGGCCTCCGTGAAGGCGCCGGGGAACCC
>JBAXFC010000324.1:0-4761 GCA_037140135.1 Chloroflexota bacterium | reverse complement strand
CGGCGCGACCTGACGTACGTGGGCGACACCGTGGACGGCTTCGTCCGCGCCGCGACCGCCTCCGGCATCGAGGGCCGGACGATCCAGCTCGGGACGGGGCGCTCTGAGACGATCGGGGACCTGCTGGAGATGGCCCGCCGGGCCACCGGCAGCGGGGCGCCGGTGGTGCAGGACGCGGAGCGGATGCGACCCGACGCGAGCGAGGTCCTGGTGCTCCTGTCGGACCCGGCCGTCGCGCGCGAGACGCTGGGCTGGGAGGCCCGGACCTCGCTGGAGGCGGGCGTCGCGGCAACCGTCAAATGGATGCGCACCCAGCCGGAGCCCGCCCGCGAGGCGACGCGTGTCCAGCTCTGAGGAGCGGATCCCACTCGCGGTTCCGGCCCTCGGCGGCAACGCCGAGGCCTACCTGCTCGAGTGCCTCGCCACGAACTTCGTCTCGTCGGTGGGCCCGTTCGTCACCCGGTTCGAGGAGGCGTTCGCCGCCGCCGTCGGATCAGGGCACGCAGTCGCCTGCGCCTCCGGCACGGCCGCCATCCACCTCGCCCTGCGCGTCCTCGACGTCGGCCGGGACGACGAGGTGCTGGTGCCCACGCTGACCTTCGTGGCCTCCGCCAACCCGATCGCCTACGTGGGTGCCACGCCGGTCCTCGTGGACGCCGAGGCTGCCACCTACAACATGGACCCGGCGCTCGTGGCCGACGAGCTCGACCGCCGGGCCCGGCATGGCCTGCGCCAGCCGAAGGCCATCGAGGTCGTGCACCTGCTGGGCCATCCGGCGGACCTGACGGGGCTCCTCGAGGCGGCGGAACGTCACGGGGTGACCGTGTTCGAGGACGCCTCCGAGGCACTCGGCGCCATCTACAGCTCCGGTCCGCACGCCGGCCGGCACGTGGGCTCCATCGGCCGCGTCGGCTGCTTCAGCTTCAACGGCAACAAGCTGATCACCACCGGCGGCGGCGGCATGCTGGTGACCGACGATCCCGCACTCGCCCGCCGGGCCCGCCACCTGTCCACCCAGGCCCGCCTGCCCGGCGCCGCCTACGACCACGACGAGGGGGGCTACAACTACCGGCTGACCAACGTGGCGGCCGCAATCGGCCTCGCCCAGCTGGAGCAGCTGCCGGAGCTCCTCGGCGCCCGGCGCGCCAACGCCGCGGCCTATGACGCGGTGATCGCCGGACTCGAACGGCTGCGGCCGGCGCCGCGCGCCCCGTGGGCCGACCCGTCGTTCTGGCTGTACACGGCGGCCTGTGCGCCCGACCCGGCGCCCGGGACCCGTGACCGGCTGCTCGCCCACCTCAACAGCCGCGGAATCGAGGCGCGGCCGATCTGGACGCCGCTCCACCGGACCCGGCTGTGGGCCGAGGCGCCCCGCATCGGCGGGGCGGTCGCCGAGCGGATCTTCGAGGTCGCGTTCAGCCTGCCCTCCTCGTCGAGCCTTGACGAGGAGCAGCGCGGACGCGTCGCCGCGGCGCTGGCGGAGGAACCACCGGGCTGAGCCCGGGCCGGTCCCGGACGCTCAGTCGAGGCCGAACTCGAGGCGGCGGCGGGCCCGCGACAGCGTGAGCCGGGTTGCCAGCGGCAGTGCCTCGAGCCGCGGTGTGAGCTCCTGGTCGAGGATCTCCATCACGGCCGGCAGAGCGGCGGCAACCGCCGCCTCGAGCGCCTCGGAGACCGCCACCTCGTCGGCCCGGGCCAGCTCGTCGCGGTCCAGCCGCCCCGCCATGTCCTCGGCAACCGCACGGAGCTCAAGCTCCAGCCGGGAGTGGTCGCCACCGATGGGGATGGTCATCGTTCGGACCGACACGGACCGGGTGACTCGCAGGGTGTCGAGCATGTGGTTGCTCCTTCACGACCGGCCCCGCCGGGCGGCTCACGGGGCATTGCGCGGGAACTGGACGTCGGGACAGCGTCCCGCCACCGGGCGGCAGGGACAAGGGCCATCCGGCGCCCCATACCCCCCCGGTCAGGGGGGTCCGGGCGCAGGCGGGCGAATCGGGCGACAATCAGATGCGCTCGCCGCCCATCGGCCCCGATGCGCGCAGCAGGCCCTCGCCCGCCGAGCCTCGCCCCTCGCCCCTTCGTCCCTCGCCCCGTGACCGGAGAACCCTGCCCGTGACCGACCTCAAGATCGGCGTCAACCTCTGGAGCCAGCGCACCAGCTGGGCCGACTTCCTCGACGCCGCCGTGCGCGTGGACCACCTCGGCTATCGCAGCCTCTGGACCTGGGACCACATCCACGCCATCTTCGGCGACCCGCTCCAGGACATCTTCGAGGCCTACACCACCCTCGGCGCGTGGGCGCAGGCGACCCGGCAGATCCAGATCGGCCTGATGGTCGGCGCCAACACGTTCCGCAACCCGGGGCTCGTGGCCAAGAGCATCGCGACGCTCGATCACATCAGTGGCGGGCGAGCGATCCTGGGCATCGGCGGCGCCTGGTTCGAGTACGAGCACACCGCGCACGGCATCGACTTCGGCACCGGCTTCGGCCAGCGCCTCGACTGGCTCGACGAGTCCGTCGCGGCGATGACCACGCTGCTGACCGGCGGCACGGTGACCAGCGAGCCCGGGGGCCATTACGCCTTCGCCGACCTGCGCCACAACCCGGCGCCGCTGCACAAGGTGCCGGTGATGATCGGCGGCACGGGTCGCAAGAAGACGCTGCGGACGCTGGCCAGGTACGGCGACATGTGGAACGCCTTCGGCCTGCCGGCCGAGGTCGCCGAGCTGGACCAGGTCCTGCGCGCGCACTGCGACGCCGTCGGGCGCGACCAGTCCGAGATCGAGCGGACCATCAACCTGTGGATCGTCATCCGCGACGACAAGCGCGAGGCGGAGCGCGTCTGGGCCGAGGCGATGGCCCACAACGACGTGCGCTACGAGGACTCCCTCGAGGAGGCCCGGCCGATCCTCGGCTCCGTGGAGGAGGTCGCCGCACGGCTGCGCGAGTACACGGCCGTCGGCTTCGACGGGCTGATCGCGGAACTGCCCACGCCGTTCGACCACGAGACGATGGAGCGCCTGATCGGCGAGGTCAAGCCGCTGGTGGACGCGGACTGACCGGTCGATGACCACGCTGACGCACATCGACACGGCCTGCGTCCTGCTCGAGGTCGCCGGCCTGCGACTGCTGACCGACCCCGTCTTCGACCCGCCAGGCCGGCGGTACTGGTTCGGCTGGGGGTCGTCGTCGCGCAAGACCGGGACGCCGGCCCTGTCACCGGCCGAGGTCGGCACGGTGGACGCCGTCCTCCTCAGCCACCACCAGCACGGGGACAACCTCGACACCGCCGGACGGGCATTCGCGACAGCCGCCCCGATCGTGCTCACCACGCCTGCCGGGCGACGCCGCTTTCCGGGCAACGCGATGGCCGTCACGCCGGCGGTCCACGTCGCGCTGCCGGTGGTCGATGCGGCCACCACGAGGGCCGCCCGCCCCTCCCCGCGGCTCATCGTCACGGGCAGCCCGGCCCGTCATCGTCCCGCCTGGATCCCCTCGTTCGTGGCCGGGCCGGCCACCGGGTTCATCCTCGAGTCCGACGATCTGCCCCGCGGTCCGCTGATGATCACCGGTGACACGGTCCTGTTCGGCCCGCTCCGGGAGGCCGCGGCCCGGGTCCGCCCGGACATCCTCGTGATCCACGTGGGCGCCGTGCGCTTCCCGTACCTCTCGGGGCCGGCGCGCTTCACCATGAACGCCGCCGAGGCAGCCGAGCTGGCCGGGATCTCGGGGGCGCGGCTGGTGGTCGCCATCCACACCAGCGGCTGGACGCACTTCCGCGAGGGGCCCGAGGCGCTTGGAGCGGCGTTCGAGCGGGCCGGCCTCCCCGACCGGCTCCGGATCCCCGTGCCGGGCGTCCCGATCTCGCTGGACTAGCCTCATCAGGAGCGGCAACGCCGCTCTCGCCGCGCTCGACGGCAGCGGCAACGCACCGCACCGGGCCGGAACCCGGACGCGATCCCCTACCCCAGCTCCAGCCAGTCGAGCAGCGCCAGCCCCGCAGCGTGCTCCGCCGGTGCCCCTTGGGCGAGACGCCGCGACTCGTGCTCCGCGAACCGCGCCACGTCCGACTCGCTGTCGCGCAGCCGGAGGCTCTTGCGGTACCGGCGCAGCGAGTGCTCCAGGAAGACCGTGTACAGGCCCCGCGGGCCGGCCTCGGCGATGCGCGCCTCGGCGCCCTCCTGGTAGTCCACCGGGACCATGAGTCGGGCGAAGAACGCGCCCACCTCATCCTCGAGGGGGTCCGGATCCTGCGAGTGGCCACCCGCCCGGACGATCGGTGCCGGCGACGTGAACGCCGCGTACGTCACGCCGTCCGCGACCCCCACCAGGAGCGTGCCCCCGAAGCCCAGGAACTCGTTGGAGACGGGGATCCGGTCCGTGGCGCGGATGGGGCCCCAGGACCACGGCCGCACCCCGTCCGAGTCCGCCGGGGACCGGCGCATCTCCGCCAGACGGCCTCGCCCGGCCCGCGTCTCCCAGTACGTGACGAGCTCGGGGTCGAAGTGCTCGAGGGTTGGCGCAGCGCGCAGGGCGACCATGAGCCGCGGCCCCGGCACGGCCTCCGGCGCGGTGCCCTCGCGAAGCTCGAAGCCCAGGTCGGCCAGGGTGGCCGACGTCTCGGCCAGCCAGTCACCGCCCCCTTCCACGACCCCCGGCCACGGGCGCGATCCCGGTGTGCTCACGGCTCGACCTCCGGTGACGATGCGGCCGATGCCGCTGACGCGTACATCGCGGACCTTGACGACGAGGCGATC
>JBAXFC010000323.1:0-4821 GCA_037140135.1 Chloroflexota bacterium | reverse complement strand
CGGCCGGGCCTCCGGCTCGATGCCGCTCAACTTCGGGCCACGATCGCGCGCGAGGGGCCGCGGTGCCCCGGCCACCCGGACGTCCGGCTGATCACGGCGGTCACCCCGGCGGCATCGTCCGGCGCTTGAGGTCGTCGAGCTCCTCGTTGCCCCTCGTCCAGGTGTCGAGCGCGCTGGTCATCGCGGCCGTGGCGCCGTCGATGTCGCCCTCCAGCCACCGTTCGCCGGCCGACACGTAGCCGCCGATCGCTGCCTGCATGAGGTCCGAGGCCCGGCGGAACAGCGCGGGCGTCGGCGTGGCAGCGAGGTGGTCGCCGGCGCGCTGCAGGACCGGCATGGTCCGGGCGACCGTCTGCTGGACGATGTCCAGCGTGCCGGAGGAGAAGGCGTCGGGCCACTCCTCCATGAGCACGCGCTCGACCTGCCCGAGGTACGGCTGGACGCTGACGAGGTAGACCGCGAGATCGGCGTTCGCGCGGCGCCCGGCGCCGGCAGCGCGGTGTTCACCCCGCAGCGACCGCAACCAGCTCACGGCAGGGGTCCGGCGGCGGGTGGCGCGGGCCGCAGCCCCACGCCTCCAGGACGTGGCACGTGCAGGTGCGCCTGGTCTTCGCGTCCGGTCCGAACTCGCTCTCCCACCTGGTTCCAACCCCTCTCGCCGCAGCGCTGCATCACCTTCGGGACAAGCATTGGGGACGACCGTGCCAGCAGTCTGTCACGTGCCCGGGGCGGGGGAGGCCGCGGTTGCGAACAGCATGGGTCTGGCCGGCTTGCCCCGATCCTGCCGGTGCGCCGGTCCGTCGGCGGCGTGGAGAGCGGATGGTGGCCCGTGTGGCGGAGGCGCCGGCGGCGTGACGCCCCTACGGTGTCGTCGCGGTCCCGTTGACCCAGAACATCCCGGAGCCGCCGGTCCTCGAGTTCGCCGACCACGTCGCCGGGTCCGAGTCGACGATGGTGTAGGTCCCGGCCGCCAGGATGAGATCGACGTCCGCCTGCCAGCTCGCGTTGGCGATACCGCCCTGGCCCTCGCTGCCGGTGGTCGCCCACGGCCCGTAGACCGCGCCGCCCGGGCCACGCAGGCTGACCGTGCCCGTGGCCGGGACGCCGGCGGGCAGGACGTAGTGGTAGGTCACCACGGCCGTGACGTGGACCGGCTCTGCACCGACGGTGAAGGTGCTCGGCACGGTTGCCCCGGGGGTGACGCCGTCGGGGTTGGCGTTGGTGAACAGCGTGACCGGCGCATCAACGGCCATCTCGACACTCGGATCGGGCGTCACGACGGCCGGCGTCCCCGAAGCGGATGACCCTGCCGGGGCGGGTGTCGCACTGGGGGATGCGAACAGCTCGTCGACCGGCACCGTGGTCCACGCCCCGCAGGCCGAGAGCGACATGGACACGACCACCGCGGCAAGGACGGTGACCATCGTGCGGGGGCGGCGGACGGCGGGCATGGCGCTTCTCCTGGGTGGGTACGGCAGGAACACGGTAGCGCGTCGCTTCCCGCCGGCATGGCCCGGTCCAGTGGAGCCAATGACAGCCAAGGTGGCACCAGGGCGGGGCTATAGCCCCGACATCGCGGTCAGGCGGCCGCACGATATGTGTCCCCCCGTCGGTTCGCTTGGATGGCCTCGGCATGTGGCGCCTGCGCGGGCGCGAAGGAGGGGACACGATGCTCAATCGGCTCTTGCCGGCCGTCCTGCTGGCTGCGGCGACGCTGGCCGCCATACCCACCGAGGCGAAGGCGTCCTCGGATGCGCCCATCACCGCCACGACAACCTGCACGCTGGTGCCGTCGAAGGGTTGAACCGCACTGTGCGTACGTAATGAAGGCGGGACCTGAGCGCCCTGCAACCTCCCTCACGCGTCCGGACGCACCACGGGACGCACTGACATGCCGACCAGCGACCCGAGGGCCGGTTGGGGGACATGAAGAACGGCCCGCTTGGTGGCGGGCCGTTCCTTGTTCGATGCCGGTGCTGGCCGACTGGCAGGGATCAGTTGGCCGGGGCGCACTGCGGATAGCCGGGGCCGATGACCCAGCCGCCGTTGTCGGTCCAGAAGGAGTAGGGCTTCTCGATGCCGGTCCCGGTGTCGCGCGACCAGGCGTAGACCGTGCCACCCGTGGACCCGAGCGGGACGGAGGACTGCCACATGGTGACTGTCTTCTCCCCGAGCTTGAGGCCGCTGATGGTCGCGGGGATGATGCATCGACCCGCTGCCGGGACGGTCCAGCCGTTGGCGCCGCCGCCCTGGGGGGTGATGACGGCTGGGGTGACTGTGCTCGTGGTGTCAGGCCAGCCGTACTTGTTCGAGGGGAACGAGCCAAGCATGGTGACCGCGCTCGGGCGACCCGTGTTCTGCGGGGAGGCGACCATATTGCGCTTGGTGGCGGCATAGTAGGTCGTGTTCTCGCCCGAGACGGATGCCGTGGGCGGGGTGAAGGTCTCCGACGAGCCGCACAGGGTCTGCATCTTGCTGAGGATGCCGTTGCCGTAGATGACGTTGCTGTCCCACTTCGAGGGCGCGATCTTCTTCGACAACCCAAGGCCAGTCTGGATGACCACGCCCGTCCCGGTGGTTGCCGGGGGCGTCTGGTACCGGGCCAGCAGGTTCAGCTTGCCGCGGTAGCCCGCGGGATTGGCGGCCTGCTCGGGGGTGATGATCCAGCGGACGGCCAGGAGGCAGGACGCCCCGGGCTGAAGGACGAAGTTCTGGGGCGAGAGGATCACGCCGTCGATGCCTGGCTTGGTGGCGTCGTAGCGGGAGACGCTGGCGCTGAAGATCTCGGGGGTGGTGCCGGTGTTGGTGACCGTGGCGCCCCAGCCGTCATTGTTCCCGACGATCGGCGGGACCCACTCGCTCATGGAGCCTCCAATGCCGATCGACGCGGCGGCCACCGGGCTGGCACTGAGCGGGATCAGCATCGGGACCGCGAGTGCGAGGGCGGCGATGCGTCGCAGCTTCTGCATGAGCGACTGTCCTCCATGTCGGTGGTCGCCGGGCCGCCAAAAGCCTCGGTCGACGTCTGCCGGTGTTGGGGGAGCGGGTCTGGCCGCAGCACCGCCCTGATGCCCCCCAATGGCGTTCACACGCGGGCACCGTGTGGTCCCCGGGCGTGGTCGCCATGGCCGGGGTGTCGGCCGCCGCGATCGCCGGGCCGATCGCCTACTCGTCCCACGATCGCCCTGACGTTGGTAACGCTGCGGGTCGTCGCATGGCTCGGGGGCGGGCACTTGACATCGGCATCGGGCACGGCGGCACCGGATGGGGCAAGGAGGCGCCTGCCAAGGACCGTGCGCACGACGGCCGTTGTCGGCCCGGCGGGTTCAGTGCCGGCGGTGCGGGCCCGAGAGCCAAGCCTCTGCCCCCACCGAGCGGGTCGCGCGACGATGTCGAGCCCGAAGGGTTGCCCTCGCCAGGCGCTGAGGAGAGATGGCGGGAGTGGCACCCCTTGCGGTGTTCGTGCGACATCGCCCTGCTTCGAGGTCCGCTGCGCTTGATCGTCGCGGCCGTGGGCCGTGGGCCGTGGGTGAGGTGCGGTGCGCCGCGCCGCCGCCGTGAGCTGCCGGAACTGAACCGTAGACCCCCACGTGGCCGTCTTGGGGGTCTATCGGGGGTCTACGTGCCCCCGAAGCGCAGGGTTACCGCTACGCGGGGCAAGAAGATAGGCCCCGGAGGGCCTGTTCGTGTGTGAAGTGCTGGTGGGCCGGGGCGGAATCGAACCGCCAAAGTCGAAGACGAGGGTTTTACAGACCCTTGGGCTCACCACCTGCCCGACCGACCCATGGTGGTGGAGATGAGGGGACTCGAACCCCTGACCCCCGCGATGCGAACGCGGTGCTCTCCCAGCTGAGCTACATCCCCACGGGAGATCGACCCGACGATTCGGACCGACCGGCCGGGAAGTGTAGCACGCGACAGTCGCCGATCGCGCCGGTGGAGAGGATGCTGCGGCGAACTCGAACAAGTGCAGGATCGACCACCCGCACGAGGAGATCGCAGCCTGGAAGTGCGCGAGAGCCGGTCAGCTCTGCACGTCTTCCCGGGATCTCGCAGATGTCTGGATACGGGTGGGCCGGCGGGCACGCGCGGACCGGTCAGCGAGGTGCAGGACGCGACAGGCCCTCCGTTCAGGACCGTGGCCCCCTAGACTCCGCCGATGCCCATCGGCCTCGCGCTCGGTCTGCTCGCCTCGCTGACGTGGGGGATCGGTGAGGTGGCGGGCGCCATCTCCACGCGCATGATCGGCAGCCTGCGGGTGCTGGTCTGGGCGCAGGCGGTGAGCATCGTGACGCTGGTCGTCATCGTGCTCGTGCGCCCGGACCTGCTCGGCCCGACGGCGCTCGCGGGGATCGTCGCCGCCTTCCCGTTCGGGCTGATGGCGTCGCTCGTCTACCTCGCGTACTACACGTCGCTGCGGATCGGCCCCGTGAGCATCGTGAGCCCCGTGATCGTGGCGTACGGCGGGGCGACGGTCGTGCTCGCGGTGCTCTTCCGCGGTGAGTCGCTCACGCTCGCGCAGGCGGGCGGCGCCGCGGTTGCGACGGCGGGCGTGGTGCTCGCGGCGATCTCGTTCGAGGGGGCGCCGGGGGGCCGGAAGCGCGGCCTGTCGATCAGCGTGGTGGGTCCCGGGGTGGCGGTCGCGCTGTTCACGATGGCCGGCTTCGCGATCGTGACGGTGCTCCTGGCGGGACCGGTCGGGACCTATGGGTGGCTGCCGGCGGCGATCGGATCGCGCTTGGGCAACAACGTCGCCTCGATGCTGCTGCTGGTCGTGGCGCTGCGGACCGGGTCCCCGCGGTTCCGGCCGCTGCTGCTGCC
>JBAXFC010000322.1:0-4824 GCA_037140135.1 Chloroflexota bacterium | reverse complement strand
AAGGCAGCCGGCGGCGCCGCGATGCTCGCGGTCGTCGCAACCACCATGGAGATCGGCAAGCGCAATGCCGAGGCCCTGGAGAACGCGCTCGGACAGCACGGTCTCCGCCTGCACCAGCAGGACCTCGGCGGCAAGGCCGGTCGAACTGTTCAACTGGAGCCTGCCACCGGCCGACTCCTCATCAAGAGCGTGAGCAGCGTCTCGGTCCTCTGACCGCGCCGCCCCCTAGGAGGCCTGCAGGAAATGGCGAAGATCCTCGTCGTCGACGATGCCGCGTTCATGCGGCTTCGCGCGGTGAAGCTGCTCGCCGAGGCCGGCCATACCGTCTTCGAGGCGGAGAACGGCCGGATTGCGATCGATGTCTACAAGGCTGAGCAGCCCGATGCCGTGCTGATGGACATCACGATGCCCGAGATGGACGGGCTCGAATCGCTCTCGGAGATCAGGAAGTACGACCCGGGCGCGAAGGTGGCGATGCTGACGGCCATGGGCCAGCAGTCGATCGTCATGGACGCGATCAAGCGGGGCGCGCGCGACTTCGTGGTGAAGCCGTTCGCACCTGACCGGGTCCTGGGCGCCGTCGACAAGCTCCTGATGGCCTGACCCCCCACACCGGACTCGCTCACGCGCGCCCACCAGCGGGAAGGACCCTGCGTCGTGGCACCCATCCGTGTCCTGGTCGTCGACGACTCCGCGTTCATGCGGCACGCCGTCGGCCGCATCATCGGCGAGGCCGGTGATCTTGTTGTTGTCGGCTCGGCCGCCAACGGCGAGGAAGGCCTCAAGATGGCCGCCCAGCTCAAGCCCGACGTCATCACGCTCGACGTCGAGATGCCCGTCCTCGACGGACCGGGCATGCTGCGCCGGCTCATGGCCGAGAATCCGACCCGGGTGGTCATGCTCTCGAGCCTGACGACCGAGGGGGCGGCGGTGACCCTCGACGCGCTCGACGCGGGCGCGATCGACTTCGTCGCCAAGCCCGGCGGCTCGCTCTCCATCGACGTGGGCCGCGTGGCCCAGGATCTCGTCGCCAAGGTGCGCGCCGCGGCCGGGATGTCCGCGGGCGCGTTCCTTGCCCATCGGCATCGCGCCGCCCAGCGGGTGACGGCCAAGCCGATGCTGTTCGCGCCGGCGGCACCTGCGCGCCCGGCCCGCATCGGGGGCATCTGCTCGCGGCGGCTGGTGGTCATCGCCTCCTCCACCGGCGGCCCGGCGGCGCTCAACGCGGTCGTGCCCAGGCTGCCCGGCAAGCTCGGTGTCGGGATCCTGCTGGTCCAGCACATGCCGCCGGGCTTCACGGCCCAGCTGGCGGCGCGTCTCGACGCGTCCGGCAACATCCCCGTGCACGAGGCTGCCGGCAACGACCTGATCGTGGACGATGAGGCGCTCATCGCCCCCGGGGACTTCCACATGATCACGTCCATCTCCGGGCGGATCCAGCTCTCCTCCCTGCCGCCGGTGAACGCCGTGCGGCCGGCAGCCGATGTCACCCTGCAGGCCGTGGCCCCCATCTGGCGGGAGCGGCTGCTGTGCGTCGTGCTCACGGGGATGGGCCAGGACGGCCGCGACGGCGCCAAGGCCGTGAAGTCCCACGGCGGCATGGTGTTCGCCCAGGACCGCGACAGCTCCACCGTCTGGGGCATGCCGGGCTCCGTGGTCGAGGCCGGCCTCGCCGACCGCATCCTGCCGCTCGAGCGGATGGCGGACGCGATCGCCCAGTGGGCGCTGTCGGGCCCCCAGGGCGTGACGGCAGGCGTGCGTGGCGCGGCGAGCGCGGCCCCCGGCGCGAATGCCGGCTCGAGGTTCGCGGGGCGCTGAGCGGGTTCGCGGGGCGCTGGGCGGGTTCGCGAAACCGGGCCCGGCTGGTCAGCTCGTCCGGGTGCTCGCCGACTGGCCCATCCGCGACAGCTGGCGGAGCGCCTCGCGCAGGATCTCCACCTCCTGGGACACCAGGCCGAACGCCTGGTCGCGCTGCTGGGCGCTCACGGCGTCCTCGAGCAGCGAGAGCAGCTCGTCCACGGCCGCGACCACGCGATCCGCTCCCAGCAGGGCCGCAGGCTCCCGGAACCGGCGCACGATGGTGATGCTCTCCACCAGGTCCTCGCGCTCGCGGGCTGCCGCCAGCGCGTCGGCCAGCTGCCCCATGCGGGCCTCGGCGTCCTCGACGAGGTACTTGTACTCGATCTCCGAGAGGTCGAGGCGGGCGATGGCGTCGTAGCGTGGCTCGAGCACCGGCACCGCCCGGGAGTTGATCTCGTTGACCTTCTCCATCAGCAGCGCGGGCTTGACGGGCTTGACCAGGTAGTGGCGGACGCCGCGGCTGATGGCATCGTGGACGGTCTTCTCGGACGCGTCCCCGGTGCACACGATGACCGGCAGGTTGCGCCAGCGCGGGTTGGTGTGCAGGAAGCCGAAGAACTGGAGGCCCTTCATCCGGCCGGGCAGGTCCAGGTCCATGATCAGCAGCGTCGCGCTTGCGTCGGCCTTGAGCCACTCGATGGCCGCCTCGGCATTGCCGACCTCGGCCACCGACTGCTTGTTGCGCTCCAGCGTCATCCTGATGAGGCGTCGCGAGACTGGATCGTCGTCCACGATGAGGACGGTCACGGGACCACCTCTCCGATGCTGTCGGCCGGGCGCGCGCCGCCGCGCCGGGTCCGCTCCTGCGGGTCGCCGGTTTCCGGCTCGGCATCGGCGCCTGCTGCCGTTCCGGATACGGGGATCGTCGCATACGCGCGGTGCTCGCGATGGCCGGCCCGGACGACGGCAGGCCGCGCCTGGCGGCTCAGGGAGCGCAGCTCCTCGATCGTGCCTCCGAAGGCGGTATCGAGGGCGTCGAGCAGGTGATCCGCGCCGACGAGGCGGCCGGTCTTGCCGAGCTGGTTGAGTGCCTCCGAGAGCACGTACATCCGAGCCGCTCCGATGGCGCCCGCACTCCCCTTGAGCTTGTGGGCGGCGCGCTGGACCTCGGGGGCGGAATCGGCATCGATCCCCTCGCCGATCCGGGCGATCAACTCCGGCGTCTCGACCGCGAACAGGTTCACGAGGTCAACCAGGAGCGCGAGGCCGGCGTCCTCGAGGAAGCCGAGATCGCGCAGCGTCGCCGGCTCGATCAGCGGTGCCGTCGCCGCGTCCCGGTAGAGGGCAGCGTGACCGGTTGCCCCGGCGGGGAACCCGCCCTCGCGGCCGGCTGACGAGAGGACGCCGGATGCGTCCTCCCCTCGCCGGCCGGCCGGACCTGCGGCGGATCGCGGTCCCGGCTCGCGGCCCGCGAGGTGGCGGCGGAGCGCCCCGAGCAGCTCCTCGCGGGCGATCGGCTTGGCGAGGTAGTCGTCCATGCCCGACTCGATGCACCGCTCCCGGTCGCCGGCCATCGCATTGGCCGTCATGGCCACGATCCGCATCCGCGGCAGGTGCTCGGCGGTCTCGCGCGCCCGGATGCGCCGCGTGGCCTCGAAGCCATCCACCTCGGGCATCTGGCAGTCCATCAGCACCAGGTCGTACGAGGCACGGCGCGTGGCCTCGAGCGTCTCCACGCCGTCGCCGGCCACGTCCACCGTGCAGCCGAGGCGCTCGAGCAGCGCGGTGGCGAGGCGCGCGTTGACGGTGTTGTCCTCGGCGACGAGGATCCGCGCGCCCTGGAACCTGGCCTCCTCGCTCAGGCCATCGCGGGCCAGGGACGGCGCCGCCATGACAGCGTCCGCCCGCGTGTCCGCGAGGCTGACCAGGACCTGCTGGAGATCGGTCATGTGGAGCGGCTTGCGCAGGTACGTGGCGATGCCGGCGGCGACCGTGCGCCCGGTGATGGCCCGCCTGCCCGGGGCGGCGAGGAGGACGACCCGGGTCCCCGCGATCGCTTCCTCGCTCTTGATGAGCCGCGCGAGGGTGAAGCCGTCGGTGACCGGCATCGTCTCGTCCACCAGCGCCAGCTGGATGGGCCGCCGCTCCCCGTGGGCGCCGCGCAGGGCCATCAGGGCCTCCGGCCCGGTCGCAGCCGCCACGACCTCCAGGCCCCAGCCACGGAGCTGGTGGGTCAGGAAGTCGCGCTGGGTCGCGTTGTCATCCACCACGAGGGCACGCTTGCCCTCGAGTGCGGGGTGGGCCAGGTCCGTCCGCTCGGCGCCTGCCGAGACGTCGAAGCGACCGGTGAACCAGAAGGTGCTGCCCGCGCCCACCGTGCTCGTGACGCCCACGGTGCCGCCCATCATCTCTGCCAGCTGGCGGCAGATCGCGAGGCCGAGACCGGTGCCGCCGTACCGGCGGGACATCGTGCCGTCAGCCTGCGTGAACGGCCGGAAGAGCCGCTGCAGCGAGTCGTGCGAGATGCCGATGCCGGTGTCGCTGACCGCGAACCGGAGCAGGACCGTGCCGTCGTAGCTGTCGTCCTCGAGCGTCACCCGGGCCACGACCTCGCCCGACTCGGTGAACTTGAGGGCGTTCGAGACGAAGTTGAGGATCACCTGCCGGAGGCGCGAGGGGTCACCGCGCAGGTTCGCGGGGATGTCGCCGTCGACCACCGTGATCAGTTCCAGGCCACGGGCGGCAGCCGGCTCCGCGAACAGGTCCACCGCGCTCTCCACGGTCTGGCGCAGGTCGAAGTCGATCGTCTCGAGCTCCAGGCGGCCGGCCTCGATCTTGGAGAAGTCGAGGATGTCGTTGATGATCGAGAGCAGCGCGTCGCCGGACGAGCGGATCATGGCGACCCACTCGTGCTGCTCGCCCGTGAGGTGCGTGTCCACCAGGAGGTTGGCCGCCGTGATGACACCGTTCATGGGCGTCCGGATCTCGTGGCTCATCGTGGCCAGGAAGGCGGACTTGGCGCGG
>JBAXFC010000321.1:0-4845 GCA_037140135.1 Chloroflexota bacterium | reverse complement strand
GGGTGGTCGAGACGCCGGGCGCCGCCACCGTTGCTGCACGGTACCAGGACGGCGCCCACCTGCTGCTCGCGTCGGACCGGCGTGCGGACGCGGTCGTGCTGGAGGCGCTGATCGCGGACCAGCCTTCGAGCGACCTGGTTCCAAAGCTGGCCGCCGGGCTGCTCGCCCACCGGACGGCCGGGCGCTGGGGGAACACCCAGGAGAACGCGTTCGTGCTGCTCGCGCTCGGGCGGTACTTCGACGTGTTCGAGAGCGTCGCGCCGGACTTCGTCGCCCGGCTCTGGCTCGGCGAGCGGTATGCCGGCGAGCAGGCGTTCCACGGCCGATCCACGGACCGGCGATCGCTCGTCGTCCCGATGGCCGAGCTCCGTTCCGGCGATGTCGCGGGCGCGGCCGAGGAGCTCCTCCTCGCGAAGGACGGCCCCGGCCGCTGCTACTACCGGTTCGGGCTGCGGTACGCGCCGTTCGACCTCGTGCTCGAGCCGCTCGACCGCGGGTTCTCGGTCTCACGGTCCTACGAAGGCGCCGACGACCCGGCCGATGTCCGGCGTTCCGACGACGGGACCTGGCATGTCCGGGCCGGCGCGCGGGTCCGTGTCCGTGTGACGATGACCGCGCGATCGCGGCGGTACCACGTGGCGCTGGTCGATCCGCTGCCCGCGGGCTTCGAGGCCATCGATCCGTCCTTGGCGGTCTCGGCGTCGGACACGGCCACGGGGGGCAGCAAGGTCGGCGTGATCGGGGCGCCCGGGCTGGGTGGTCCGGGGCGCGGCGCCGGCCACTGGTGGTGGTGGGCGCGCCCCTGGTACGACCACCAGAACCTGCGCGATGAGCGCGTCGAGGCCTTCGCGTCCCTCCTCTGGGAGGGCGACTACGAGTACACGTACCTCGCCCGCGCGACGACCCCCGGCGAGTTCACCGCCCCGCCGCCCCGCGCCGAGGAGATGTACACGCCCGAGACGTTCGGCCGCGGCGGGAGCGATCGCGTCATCGTGAGCTGACGCTCCGCCTGCTGTCCCCGAGCGCGCCGCGGCCCCTGATCGCCCGCGCCCGTGCCATCCACGAGGCCCTTGGCCGCCCCACGGCCAAACCGGCGCCCAGAGCCGTCAGACTGGCCGCCCCGCGGTCAGAAGTGCACGGTCTCGACTCGAGAAGGTGCTATCGAGGCCACCCCGCGTCCAGATTCGCACCCCCGAGCGCCCGTTTGCCCGTCAGACGGCCAGGCGTCCCGGGAGCGCGTCACTCGACTCGGCGGAGCTCGTTCAGCCGGGGCCGGCCTCGAGCGCCGGTGCCGCCAGGTCGAACACCGCCGGCCACTCCCCGTGGTGTTCGAGGTACGGAGTGCGGGCATCCGGCTGCGGCGTGTACCAGCTGCACGCGGTGGCACCACGGAACGTGCTCTCGAGCACCAGGAGCCGGCGGTCGTCGCTCCAGGTCGCCGCCATCGGCTCGGCGATCGCGAGCACCCGCGCGATGCCCTCGAACTGCGCGGTCATCTCCGCGATCGCCTTGTCGTTGTCCATGTAGACCCCGCCCCAGCCGACCTGCGTGAACAGCGCGAGCGGCCCGAGCACGATGTGCACGTTGATCGAGTACGAGTTGACGCCATGGCCGCCGTGCGAGATCGCGACGTGATCCGGGACTCGGGCGCGGACGGCCTCGCGCGGGTACTCCCGGAACAGGTACATCTCCATGCGGTCGATCTCGCGCGTGGACCAGAGCCACTCATCGCGGAGGACGAGGTCGGCTGCGAGGGCCGCAGGAACAGGGGGAATGGGCAGGTTCGCGGCCGCGAAGGTCGCCTGGAGGTCCGCCATCGCGGCGGTCGGTTCGTGCATGCCCGCATCGTCCACCGGGGCTGTGTCACCAGTCTGTCACCGCGCCGGTCCCGCCATCTGCGCGGCTACCAGACGGTGATCGCACCCTCCGGGTCCGCGGCACGGAGCCGCCGATCGCTCGTGACGAGGCGCCAGCCGTTCTCGACGGCGGTGGCCCAGATCAGGCGATCGGCCGGGTCGCGCGGGAAGACGTCGGGAAGCTCAACGGACGTGACCGCGATCGCATCCGTGAGTGGCGCGGTCCGGACGTCGCGCGCCAGCCGGGAGATCCACGCCCGCGCCGGCACCGTGCTCACGATCCGCCCATTGTTGACGAGCCAGGCCAGCTCCCACCAGGTGATCGCCGCGACCGCGAGCTCATCGGCGGCCTCGATCACCGCCGCGGCCGGGCCCGACACCCGCTCGGGTGACATCGCCCACCACGCGAGCACGTGCGTGTCGAGCAGGAGCGTCACGCGGGCTCCTCGGGCAGAAGAGCGTCCCACTGCTCCTCGGTGGAGAGCAACTCGTCGTTCGGGTCGCGCGCCCACGCGATGCCCACGGCAGACCCCCGGAGCGCCGACCCGCCCCGCGCCGGAACGAGCCTTGCGATCAGCCGGCCGTGACGGGTGATCTCCACCTCTTCGCCCGCCGCGACGTCATCGAGGAGTGCGAGCAGCTGCGCCTTGGCCTGGGTTGCGTTGACTGATCGAGCCATCTGGTCAGAATAGTGGTCAGACAGGTTCATGTCGATGCCGACGATACCCGCGGCCGCTCATCCGCCGCTTGCCCCACGCTCGCCTGCCGCGATCAGGGCCCCTGGCCGCCACACGGGCAAACGGGCGCGTGCCGTTGTCGGATGGGCCGTGGGGTGGCCAGGAACGCACGGTCTCGAGCCGAGAAGGTGCGGATCGGGCCTTGTGCCGGCCAGGATGGCGGCCCCGAGCGCCCGTTTGCCCGCCACGCGGCCACGGCCCCAGAACCACCCGGCGACGGGCATCATGGACACACCATGGGCCACATCCGCACCGCCGCCATCGAGCTTCCCGCCACGTCGGACGTCGTCGTCATCGGCGGTGGGATCGCGGGCGCGACGGACGCCTTCTTCCTCGGCCGGCACGGCCTCCACGCGACGGTCCTCGAGCGTGGCCCGCAGCTCGCCACCCTGACCACCGCCCAGGCCGTGGCCTGCTTCCGCGCCCAGTGGGACGACCCCGAGTACGCGGGCCTGGTCCTCCCGAGCATCGAGTTCTACGAGCACTTCGAGGCCGAGACGGACCTCGGGGACTGGCCGATCGGCCTGACGCAGCACGGCTGGCTCTTCCTCACCGCGGCCCCCGACGGCCCCGCGACCATGGCCCGCTTCGTCGCGGCCACGCGCACCTTCG
Organism: Chloroflexota bacterium; assembly: GCA_037140135.1. Lineage (GTDB taxonomy): Bacteria > Chloroflexota > Limnocylindria > Limnocylindrales > CSP1-4 > CAIXZV01. Next base: position 1,640 of record JBAXFC010000321.1, on the reverse strand, counting down.
GCATCACCGACTCGGAGCTGCTCCTCGGCGACGAGATCCGCCGCCGCTTCCCGTGGGTCGCAGAGCGCATGACGGCGGCGACGTTCCGCGCCCGCGACGGCTGGGTCTCACCGTACGAGGTGGTCCACGGGCTCGCCCGCGCCGCCACCGCCGGCTTCTTCACGAGCACCGCGGCCGCGGAGATCCTCACCGACGGCACCCGCGTCACCGGCGTCCGCACGGCACGCGGCACGATCGCGACGGAGCGCGTCGTCATCGCCGCCGGCCCCTTCTCGAAGGCGCTGGCCAGGACAGCCGGCATCGACCTCCCGGTGGAGATGGTCCGCCATCACCGGGCGATGGTCACGCCCCAGCACGAGATCCCGGCCGACGGCCCGATGACGCTCGACACCGACACGGGCGCCTACTGGCGCCCCGAGGGCGGCGGCGCGTTCCTGGGCATGGGCCAGGACGAGCCCGGCACGGACCCCGCCGACCCCGTTCCCACGGACTGGACGTTCCCCGCGGTGGTCATGGACACGGCCGCGCGCGCCGTCCCGTTCTGGTCGGCGATCGCGGACCGGCTCACCGGCGCCGAGGTGGGCCTCGCGGCGGGCCAGTACACCACCACCTCGGACGGCCGCCCGCTCATCGGCGGCACCCCGGTCGACGGCCTGTTCGTCCACACCGGCGACAACGGCTGGGGGATCGAGGGTGGTCCCGAGGCCGGCCGCCGGCTCGCGGCCATCGTCGCGGGCGCCGCGCCGGACGACGAGCGCAACCCCTATCGGCTCGATCGCCCGGGGGTCGCCCACGGCGCGGCCCGCGCGGTCACCTACTAGGCAGGAGGCACAGCATGGAAGCCCTCGGACTGCCGGTCGTCCTCCTGATCATCGCCGCCCTGGTGACGATCATCGTCCCGTTCATCTACAAATCACCCGGCCGGGCGCTGCGCAAGCGGTTTGTGATCCTCGGCTCGCTCAAGGGCAGGACCCGCAAGGAGATCGTGAAGGTGGTCGGCGAGCCCAGCCAGGTCACGGAGCTGCCGGACGGCCGGACGCTGCTCCAGTGGCGCGCCACCGGGTACCACATCGCCCTCGTGTTCGAGAAGAACGGGCGCTGTTTCGGGGTCACGCACGAGAACGGGCGCCGGGTGACGAAGGGCCGCGGCGAGGGCGCCTGACCCCGGGCCCCGATCGGCCACCGGATCAGATCGAGGCGAGCCGCCTGATCATGATCCGGGCCATGTGCCGGTGGCCGGCATCGGTGGGATGGATCCCGTCGGCGCCGATGTAGGCCTCGTTCGCCCCCGCGAACCAGCCGTCCGCGATCGGGTCCACGAACAGCGCGTGGACGGCGTGCGCCTTCGCACGCAGGTGGTCGCGGAGCAGGAGCGCACGGGCAGGCGGCGATCCATTGGGCCAGATGGGCCCGATGATCACGAGCCTCGCCGACGGCAGCCCGGACCGGAGCCGGCTGATGACCTTGTCCGCCGCCGCGTCGATCATGGACGCCGACCAATGTGAGTCGTTGTGGCCCGCCGCGACGATGACGACCTCCGGCCGTGCCGCGATCGCCGCCGAGACCAGGGCGCCGACCGGCTGGCCGGTCCAGCCGGGGTTGACGAAGCCTGTGCCCGGCACGCACAGGCTGGTCATGTG
>JBAXFC010000320.1:0-4850 GCA_037140135.1 Chloroflexota bacterium | reverse complement strand
ATTCAAGTGCTTCGGACACCGTCATATCAAGCACGGCATCGATCGAAGCGCGTCGTCCCAGGTGCTCGATTTCAACTTCACGCACTTCAGGTCTAAAACGTTTGCCGTCGCAATCTGGGCAGCGAATATAGATGTCGGATAAAAACTGCATCTCAACATGCTCGAAGCCCGTGCCACCACAGGTCGGGCAGCGCCTTGCCGACCCGCCGCATCTCGCCACGCAGGACGCCCACGTCGTAGCCGACGTTATGCCCGGCGAGCACGAGCAGCTCGCCTTCGGCTGGCGTGAGGCGCCGGAGCAGGTGGTCGGCGATCGCGGCGAAGGGCGGCGAGACCGCGAGCTGCGCGTCGGTGAGCTTGTGGCGCTTGCCCGTCTCGGGATCCACGGGCACGCCGGGATTGACCAAGGTGTGCCAGGGCGCGCCCACCTTCCCGCGAACGCAGTCGCAGATGGCGACCGACGCGACTCGGAACTCGCCGCCGACCTGGGTGCTGATGGCGGTCCGCACCGGTGCCACGGCCGATCCCGAGCGCACCTCGACGGCGCGGTCCGGTTCCTGGCCGTGGCTCATGCTCGTGAGGCCCGCGGCCTCGATCGTCGCATGCTGCTGCCAGCGGACCTTGCGCGGCTGCGGCGCGAGGCGGACCGGTTGGCCGGTGGCGCGGACGGCCTCGATCGCCCGGTCCGTCTCGTCACGCGCCGAGCCGCCGAAGCCGCCGGGATCCCACACCGTCTCGATGTCGAGGACGGCGAGGCGCACGTCCCGCCAGAGCAGCCCAAGGTCGCGGTCGCTCACACCAAGCCCCGCTCGAAGGCGAGCCGCTGCGAGAGCGTCGGGTCGCGGAGCGACTTGTAGCGGTCGCGCCGGTCGAAGGGGTTGGCGGGATCCGCGATCGTGCGTGGCGCGAACGTCCAGCCCTCGTGGCGGTGGGCGTCCTCGCGCAGCAGCCGCGCGACCTCGCCCTCGTTGTCCAAGCGCCCGTGGGCTCGGGCGACCGCGAGGTCGAGCAGCGCGTTGGTGCGCTCGATCGAGGTCATGGCGTGGCCGCGGCGGTCGAACATCCGACGGAGCGTCGTGCGCTGGACGGCCTCGACGGCAGCGTTGCTCAACGGGACCCAGACCCCCGCCATGTCCGGGATCGCGGCTGCGAACGGAGCCTCGTAGTGCTCGCGCCGGGTCTCGATGAGGCGACGCCGCTTGCCGGCGTCCTCGAACAGGTCGCCGAGCGTGTCCCACCAGGCCGACCACGCCTCGACCGTGGCGAGGTCGGGACTGCCGCGCGAGAGCTTGGCGAGGTGGGTCTCGATGGGCCAGGGCGCTGGCGGCGCCTCGTTGGGCGTCTTGCCGGAGTAGGCGCCGCGGATGATGCGCGCGAGGTGGAACAGGGACATGACCCAGCGGGTTCGCGGTCCGAGCCGTGCCTCGGCCGTGTGGATCAGCGAGAACGAGTGGTCCGACACGAGGAAGTCGGGCCACAGGCCGTCCTCGCCCGCGAGCTCGTCCCACACGAGCATCCAGGACGGCTGCGAGCGGTCGGGCATGGCGCGGGCGATGCGCAGGCGCGCGGTGGGCACCGTCGAGTTGGTCGGCCACTCGCACTCCGCGACGAGCAGGACCATGTAGGCCGCCTCGCCACCCCGCCCGATCGGCATCTCGTCGGCGATCCAGATGATCGGCCGGTCGAGCGGCTGGCCGGCGGCGAGCTCGCGGTCGATTCGCGCCCGCTCGACGAGGGCGTGGGCGCGCAGGCCGGCGTCGAGCGGCCGGTGGATCACGGGCGAGAAGCACTCGACCCAGTCCGCGGCGATGTGCCAGGCGTTGTCCGACGCGGCCTTCGAGCGCCGCTTGTCGCTCGTGCCGGTCGAGCGGACGGCGCGCGTCCCCTTGCGCTGGCCGATCGCCCACTTGCCGACCTCGCCGTAGGTGTCGCCGCCCGACAGCCGGATCAGGCCGGCCGCGACGGTCGTGCTCGTGAAGCTGTGGTGCCGAGCGCTGTTGGCCTCGCCGTGATGGACGCCCCGCGGCTGCTCGCAGATGTCGCAGGCGTCCTCGAAGCCGTGGCCCTTGATCCAGCGGCGCGGCAGCGGCGGGGTGAAGCGGTGCGCCTTGCCCGCGCAGCCCGGACGGCAGCGGTCGGTGTGCTCCGGGCCGTGGTCGCAGCGGTAGCGCTGGCGGGCTCGACCCGCCTTCTCCTTCCCGTAGGTGCCCTGGCGCACGACGCGGCCGCGCGGATGAAGCGGGCAGCGCGGGGCGCGATGCCACGCAGTGCGCGTGACGACGGGCTCGTCGCCGGGGATGATCGGAACGACGAAGTAGTGCGTGCCGCCGGACTTGGACGCGGACACGCAGCGGTAGCGCTGGAACTTCTGCCCGCCGATGACGCGGCGGCCGAAGCCCTGAACGGTGCTCCGTCGGTGATCCGGGCAGCGCACCGCCGCGACTGTGCGACGTGCTGGCAACGCCCTCGCCCCCTCTCGGTGACAAGTGCGGCGACCCCCAGCACTTCCTGCCGCACTTGGACCGTCACGCTACCACGAAGTCAACCACCGTGGCCACCTCCTGCCGGACTGGCACAACACCTCCTGCCGCACTGGGCGCTCGAGGCCTGTGTGCTATAGGCGTCTGGTCGGCTGGTGCAGGACGTGGCCCAGTTGCGCCCGCTAGACTCGCTCGCCAAGGCAGCCAAGGAGGTCCCGTGCGGTCCATCGAACTCGGACTGGTGCTCCCAATGGAGGAAGCTTGGACGGACGGCTCGACCCCGCGCTGGGTCGAGATCCGCGAGATGGCCCTCCGGGCCGAGGCGACCGGGTTCGACACCGTCTGGATTCCGGACGAGCTTCTGTGGCGCCAGCCTGATGGGTCGGTGCACGGCTGGTGGGAGAGCGTCGCCATGACGGGGGCCATTGCGGCCGCCACCTCGCGGGTGAAGGTCGGCACCTGGATCCTGTCCGCCCTGCACCGCAATCCAGCGCTTACGGCCAAGACTGTCGAGACGCTCGATGAGATCAGCGGCGGGCGGTTCGTCTTCGGGCTCGGGTCCGGGCACGCGGGCAGGCAGGCCCACGCCTTCGGACTTCCCGAGGACCACGTGATCGGTCGCTTCGAGGAGGCGCTCGAGATCATCACGCCCCTGTTGAGGGCGGGTCGAGCGGACTTCGAGGGGACCTACCACGCAGCCCGGGACCTGGAGCAGCGACCAGTCGGCCCTCGCCCCGGCCGCATCCCCATCATGATCGGGGCTGGGGGTCCGAAGATGCTCCGTCTGGCCGCCCGGCACGCTGACATCTGGAGCTGGTATGTCGAGGAGCGAAGCTCCCTCGAGGAGTTCGCGCCCCGGCTCGCCGCGCTCGAGGCGGCCTGCCTCGCGATCGGCAGGGATCCTTCGTCCATCGGTCGCTCCGCGGGCATCATCGTTGAGCCGACCGAGGTCACCGGGGCGGCCGAGGCCATCGCCGTCCCGCTCCGCGGCTCGGCCGAGGAGATCGCCGACGGGATCCGCGCGTTCCAGGCTGGTGGGTTCACCCAGGTCGAGATCCTGCTCTGGCCGAGGACGCTTGCTGCTCTCGACGCGATCGCTCCCGTCCTCGAGCTCCTCGACGGCGACTGACCGGTCGAGGTGTCGCGCCGGCTCCAGGCGATTGACGACCGGGCCACCACCCGCTAGGCTGCCGGATAGTAAAGAGTACTAACTATCAGGTACCGGACGTGACGCCCACGGATCCCGCCGCCACCGACAGGTCCCGTCCGCGGACCGGACCGGCGAGACCTGCCCTGCTCCGCACGATCAACGACGAGGTCGCGCTGCGGCTGCTCCTGGAACGCGGGCCGTCGAGTCGCAGCGATGTCGTGCGCCTGACAGGGGTCTCCAAGCCGACCGGGTCGCAGATGTTCGCGCGCCTGGAGCTGGCCGGGCTGGTCCGGCCCGTGGGCGTGACGCGCGGGAAGCCCGGGCGCACCGCCCTCCTGTACGAGATCAACCCGGACGCGGGGCTTGCGGCGGCCATCGATGTCACGCCCGTGAACATCCACGCGCAGGTCGCCAATCTCGCGGGCGCCGTCATCGGGGAGCACGAGCTCGCCCGGCCGAGCCGCACCGCCGGCAGCGGCCCCGCCAACGCGCTCGACACGCTGGACCGCGCCCTTGAGGCGGCGGGCCGCCGGCGTTCCGAGGTGACCTGCCTGGTGGTCGCGGCCACCGGGTCCTACGACGCGGCCGCGGACCTCCTGCGCTACGCCCGCCACCTCCACGGCTGGCACAACGCGGGCCTGGTGCGCGCGCTGCAGCCGGCGGACGGCGTGCCGGTGGTGATCGAGAACGATGTGAACCTCGCGGCGGTCGCGGAGCGCCGGGCCGGGGCCGCGCGGGATCTCGCGGACTTCTTCCTGTTCTGGGTGGGTGACGGGATCGGCGGGGCGCTGATGCTCGAGGACCGGCTCCGCCGGGGAGCCACCGGCGGGGCAGGGGAGGTCGCGTTTCTGCAGCCCCCCGGTGCCGCCGTCGTGCACAACCCCGCCCGGGGCGGATCCGGCGGCCTCCAGCGATGGACCGATGGCAGCGAGCTGGCGGACCTCGCCCGGGCCCACGGGCTGCGGGGCAAGGACGCGGCGGCGCTCGTCGCAGCAGCCGTCGCATCCGGTGCGCCGTCGTCCGGGCAGTTCCTCGACGCGCTTGCCCTGCGCTACGCCCTGGGCCTGTCCGCGGTGATCGCCGTGCTGGACCCGGGCGCCATCGTGCTGGCCGGACCGGTGCTCGCGGCGGGCGGTGAGCAGCTGCGCGGCCGGATCGGCCGCCACCTCGACGATCTCGCGGTCGCCAGCCCGCGCCTGGTCTGCGGGACGGTCCAGGGG
>JBAXFC010000319.1:0-4868 GCA_037140135.1 Chloroflexota bacterium | reverse complement strand
GGCCGCGGTCGCGGTGGCCAGCGGCGCGGGCTCGAGAAACCGGACGACCCAGCTCGCGATGCCGATCGCCGAGGCCACGTACGCGGCGATCGCGAGCCCGAGCAGGAGCATCGGGCCGTTGAGCAACTCGGGCCGCCGACGTCCGATCGGTGTGATGACGCCGGACGTGGCGACGCCGGGCCCGGCCCCATCCGCCAGCGACCCGGCAGCGTCGTGCGTCCGGCGTCCGCTGGGCACGGGCGCCGTCCAGTAGCCAAGCGCCAGCAGCGTGATCGCCGCCCCGGAGCCGATCGCCAGGGCCTGCCAGGGCACGCCCAGTCCCAGGAACAGCGAGACCATGAGCGGCGCCCCGAAGGCGCCCACCCCGAAGGACACGTGGAGCAGGCTCATGGCCCGCCCCCGCACGTCGCGGTAGGCATCGAGGACCACGCCGTTCGCGCCGCCTTCGAGGGCGCCCGCCCCGAGGCCGGACAGCATGACCGCGGCCAGGAAGAGCGCCCACGTGGGCGCGAGGCCGAGCCCCGCCAGGCCGAGGGCGTTGGCCAGCGCGGCGCCGGCCAGGATGCGCTTGCGGCCAACCCGTTCGATCAGCACACCACCACCGAAGGACCCCGCGGCGTACGCGAGCGCGTAGAGCAGGTACGCGAAGCCGATGCCGGCATCGGTCTGCACGAACGCCTCCTTGACCGACCGGATCAGCGACGGGAAGAGCGTCAGCGTCCAGCCGGCAACCAGGAGCGAGATGCACGCGAGGATTCCTGCCGGCAGCCGGGCGTCCCGGAGCGGACCGGGCGTCCGGCCGGTCACGAGGTGCTCATCAACGGTTCGTGCGGTTCAGGTGGGTGGCTCCCGTGGCTGGCCGGGGTCTGACGGCCTCTCCTATGGTGCCATCTGGCTGCCGGCCCTTCACTTCCGTCCACCTGTTGGCGACGCCCATGGGTTCTGCGACCCGGCGGCGCGCACGTACCGTCGGTGCACCCCGAGCATCCAGTGCACAAGGAGTCCGCGTGCTCATCGACGCATCCGTCACCCTCGAGGACCTGCGCGCCCCGCTGGCGGCCTTCTGGCCGGTGTCCGGGACCAAGATCGCGGGTCTCTGCGAGGCGTGGGATCCGGCTGCGGGATCGCCCGTGTTCACCGTCCGCGGCCGGTACACGAGCCAGGGCTGGACCGAGTGGACCCAGGGCTTCCAGTTCGGCTGGGCGCTGCTGCAGTTCGATGCGACCGGCGACGAGCGGTTCCTCGAGCTCGGCCGGCGCGGCACCGTGGAGCACATGGCGCCGCACATCTCGCACGTGGGCGTCCACGACCACGGGTTCAACAACGTCTCCACGTATGGCACCCTCCGCAGGCTGCTGCTGGAGGGCCGGCTCCCTGCGGACCCCTGGCAGCTCGCGTTCTACGAGATCGCGCTCAAGGCGTCGGGCGCGGTCCAGGCGGCGCGCTTCCGGACCACGCACGACGGCCCGGGCTACATCTACTCGTTCAACGGCCCGCAGAGCCTGTTCGCCGACACGATCCGGTCCGTGCGGTCGCTCACGCTGGCCCACCTGCTCGGGCACCGGCTGATGGGCGAGAACGACGAGGCCATCTCGCTCCTCGGGCGCGGCCTCGAGCACGCCCGCGCGACCGCGAGGTGGAACGTCTTCTACGGCGAGGGCCGCGACACCTACGACGAGTGGGGCCGCGTCGCCCACGAGAGCGTGTTCAACGTCAACGACGGCCGCTTCCGCACGTCGTCCACGCAGCAGGGGTACGCGCCCTGGTCCACGTGGACCCGCGGCCTCGCCTGGGTGATGGCGGGCTACCCCGAGGAGCTCGAGCTGCTCGAGGCGCTGCCGGACGAGGAGCTCGAGCCGTTCGGCGGACGGGCCGATGTCGAGGGTTTCATGCTCCGCGCGGCGCGCGCGTCCTGCGACTTCTTCATCGCCAACACGGCCACCGACGGGGTCCCGTACTGGGACACCGGTGCGCCGGGACTCGCAGCGATGCCGGGCTGGCGGGATCGCCCGTCGGACCCGTACAACCACCACGAGCCCGTGGACTCCTCGTCCACCGCCATCGGAGCCCAGGGCCTGCTGCGATTGGGCCGCTACCTGACCCTCCGGGGCGACGCGGATGGCGCGCGCTACACGGCAGCGGGCATCGGCGCGCTTCGGACGCTCCTGGGCGAGCCCTACCTGTCCACGGACCCCGCCCACCAGGGCCTGCTGCTCCACAGCGTCTACCACCGCCCGCGCGGCTGGGACTTCGCGCCGGACCCGGATGGCGTGCCGCGCGGCGAGGCCGTGATGTGGGGCGACTACCACCTGGTCGAGGCGGCCCTGCTCGCCCAGCGGCTGCTCGATGGCGGCCCGTACCCCACGTTCTTCGGCCCGCTGGGGTGAGCGCTGCCCGGCAGGTGCCGGGCACTTCACTTCCGTCCACCTTCTTGCGACGCTCATAGGTGTGCCGGGCCGTCTGGTCCGGATACCTTCCGAGGCGAAGGTTGGGGTTCAGGGCCCTCCTCCTGTCTGCATGCACCCCCGTTGCGCGGCGCCCCCCGCACCTCTGGCGGCAAGAACGAGGACAACGACTGCGTGGTCAACCCGGCTGCCCCGAGCGTCGTGACGTTCGGCGAGGTGATGCTCCGTCTCACCGCCCCTGACGGCATGCGCCTGGCAGGCGCCCCAGCGCTGGACGCGACGTTCGGCGGTGGCGAGGCGAACGTCGCCGCGTCGCTCGCTGGTTTCGGCGTCCCGGCCCGGTTCGTCACCCGGGTCCCCGCCAACGACCTGGGCGAGGGCGCCATCCGCTTCCTCCGTGGCCACGGCGTGGACACGTCGGGCATCACCGTCGAGCCCGGTCGCCTCGGGATCTACTACCTGGAACCCGGTGTGTCCCAGCGGGCCAGCCGCGTCGTCTACGACCGGGCCGACTCCTGCATCGCCAGGGCAGGCGCCGCAGCCTATGACTGGCCGGCGCTCCTCGACGGTGCAGCGTGGTTCCACACCACGGGCATCACGCCGGCGCTGTCCGCCCCGGCCGCGGAGGCGACCCTGGCCGCGGTGCAGGCGGCTCGCGCCGCTGGCGCAACCGTTTCGGTGGACCTCAACTACCGGGCCAAGCTCTGGGGCTGGGGCGCCGCCGCCGGCGACGTCATGGCCGGGATCGTCGCCGAGGCCGATGTGCTCATCGGCAACGAGGAGGACGCCGACAAGGTGTTCGGAATCCGCGCGCCCGGGAGCGCCGTGGCGGAGGGCCGGGTGGACGCCGCCGGGTACGCGTCGGTCGCGTCGCAGCTCGCCGCCCGGTTCCCGCGCCTGCGCACCATCGCCTTCACGCAGCGCGGGTCGATCTCGGCGTCCGAGAACACCTGGTCGGGCGTGCTCTGGACGCCCGAGGCCTTCCACGTCGCGAAGTCCTATCGCATCGCCCCGATCGTGGATCGCGTCGGAGCCGGGGACTCGTTCGCGGCCGGACTCATCCACGCCATGCTCGACGGGCGCGCTCCCGCCGCCGCCCTCGAGTTCGCCGTGGCCGCGTCGTGCCTGAAGCACTCGATCCGCGGCGACGTGAACACGGTCTCCGTGGCGGAGGTGGACGCGCTCGCCGGCGGCTCCGGCTCCGGGCGGGTGGAGCGGTGATGCGCTCGCGCCGCCTCGAGGTGCTGGTCGCCGCCGTGGACGCCGGGGTGCTGCCCCTGTTCTACACGCCCGATGCTGACCGGGCGCTCCGGATCACCGCGGCCCTGCGTGAGGGCGGCGCCCGGGTGATCGAGTTCACGGACCGGGGACCGGGCGCCTGGGCTGCCTTCACCGCCCTGGCGCAGCAGGCCGCCAGGCACGACCCCGATGCGATCCTCGGCGCGGGCTCGATCCGCGACGCCGAGACGGCGGACCGGTTCATCGCATCGGGAGCCCGCTTCATCGTGGGCCCCAGCTTCTCGCCCGATGTCGCCCGCCTCTGCAACCGCCGCCGCATCCCGTACATCCCCGGCTGCGCCACCCCGACCGAGATCGTGACCGCCGAGGAGTCGGGGGTCGAGCTCGTCAAGGTGTTCCCGGGCGACAGCCTCGGACCCGCTTTCGTCCGGGCCATCCGCGGGCCGCTCCCGGACACCCAGGTCGTGGTGACCGGTGGCGTGCAGGCCACCGAGGCCAGCGTCCGGGAGTGGATCGGCGCCGGCGCCGCCTGCCTGGGCTTCGGCTCTGCGCTCATCACCAAGGCCCACTCGGACCCGAACTCCGATGCCGACCTCGCGGCCCTGGCGCCCGCGGTCGCGAACCTCATCTCCCTCGTCGCCGCCGCCCGGGAGGGCGGCCCGCAGCGTCCCGCTTGACCCACCAGGAGCACCCACTCGTGACTTCGGCGATCACCGCCCGCGACTACCAGAACCTCATCGACGGCAAGTGGGCCGGCGCTGCCGACGGCGACACCTTCGAGCGCGTGAGCCCGGCGCACGACGTGGCCGTGGGCCGGTACCCGCGGGCCGGCGTGGTGGACCTCGATCGGGCGGTTGCGGCGGCGCGGCGCGCCTTCGACGAGGGCCCGTGGCCGATGATGCCGGGCGTCGAGCGCGCCCGGATCCTCAACCGCATCGCCGATGCCATCCGCGCCAATGCCGACGACCTCGCCTACGTCGAGGCGCTCGAGAGCGGCAAGCCCGTGACCCAGGCGCGCGACGAGATCCTCTCGTCCGCGGACCTGTGGGAGTACGCCGCCACGCTGTGCCGCCACACGTACGGCGACACGTACAACACGCTCGGCTCCTCGATGTTCGGCATGGTCCTGCGGGAACCGGTGGGCGTCGTGGGCATGATCACGCCCTGGAACTTCCCGCTGCTGATCATCAGCCAGAAGCTCCCCTTCGCCCTCGCCGTCGGCTG
>JBAXFC010000318.1:0-4873 GCA_037140135.1 Chloroflexota bacterium | reverse complement strand
AAGCGGACCTGCGGGCCGCATCCATCACCGCCGCCCTCCGTCTCTCGCTGCTCCACGCGCTGGCCCCGGCCAGCCGCCTCGCCACCTCTCCGGGCCGGATCTCCGCGCTCAAGATCGCCAATGGCCACGTGAAGGTGCCCGGCAGCGCCCAGTGGCGGGAGCGGAACCCGTGGCTCGCCTTCGAGGATGGCGTCCGGGTCGTCCGCGGCTTCGTCCAGCGACTCGAGAGCGGCGCCTGGGGGCCCGTCCCGGCCCGCCTGGGCGAGGACCTCCGGAGCCTCGAGGAGGGCTCCGCCACGGCTGTCCTCAAGCAGGGGACGCAGGCATCGCTCGGTGCGCTGGGCATCGAGGCGCAGCACCTCGCGGGGATGGGCCTGCGACCCAGGATCCGCCTGGCCGTCGGCACTCCTCCAACCCACCCGACGCCCGAGCGGCTTGCCTGGGCGTACCACGGCACCGGCTGGGTCCTCGGCCGGGAGGCCGCCGCGACGCTGCCCCTGGAGCCGCTGTTCGGCCCGCTGGTCCGGCCCGGCTGGTCATGGCAGGCGGCGGCGATCACCCGCTCGCTGCGGGCGGTGGAGCCGGTGCTTGCCCGCGATGCGCACATCTCGTTCCTGCTCGAGGGCGACAGCCCCGAGAGCCTGGTGGCCTGCGTCCTCGGCGGGATCACGGCCGGCTACCGCCTTGCGGGCTGCCGGCTCCCAGAGGCCGGCCGCGAGGTCGGCGGGGCGGTCGAGCTGGTGCCGCCCGGGTCCGCCGCCCCCGGCATGGCGAGGAGCCGCGCCAACGTCGCACCCGCGGGTGGGCATGGGGCCGAGGTCGATCAGGACACCACCTCCTCCGGGCCGTTCTCGGCCCCCGAGGCGGAACGGGCCGTCGTGGACGCCGCCGTGGACGTGCTCAAGATGCGCGGCGAGCCGGTCCGCTTCGGCGGGCTGCTCGGCGAGATCCTGGTGGGCCTGGACAGGGCAGGGCACCTCCGGCGGCTCGTCCGGCCGCCGGCGCCGGTCGTGCCCTCGGCGGACCGGGGGGCGGACGCCGCAGGCACCGGCACCGGCACCGGCACCGGTCCGGGGGCCGGCAGCGGCCTCGCCCCCGACCACGTGGACCGTCTCCTCGCCCTTGTCCGGGGTGCGCTCACCGGCGCCGACGGCCAGCGCCTCGTCCACCTCGACGGCGACGCCTGGTGGCTCGCCCGGCGCGAGGATCGCGATGCCGCCGCCGTCCCGCTCGCCGACCGGGTCGAGTGGGCCGTCTTCAGCCTCCTCTCCACCGCCGGCCCGCTGTCGGAGGCGGCCTTCCTCGACCGGGTCACCGGCCTGTTCACCGGTCCCGACCTGCCGGAGGAGGAGCTGATCCGGGCCTGCCTCGAGAGCTACCGCTCCATCTCGAGCACCGTGGACCGGCTGGCCACCGCGGACGACCTCGCCCGCCGCAGCGATGAGCACGGGCGCCTCATCGCAACCCTCGTGGACATCGGTCACCGGCTCGGGTTCCAGTGCTGGATCGGCGGTCGCCAGCAGGCCCGCCGGATCGGCGGCCACCCGCTCTCGGACCGGCTCTCCGACCGCGAGATCGCCGGACCGCCATCGCTCGGCCGGATGCGCGGTGACGACATCGAGGACGTGGACGTCGTCTGGTACGTGCGCGGCCGGGCCGCCTTCCTGTGGGAGGTGGAGTGGACCGCGATGCTGGGCGACACGGTCCTGCGCCGTCACGCCCGGATGCCGCCGGACGAGCGCGCCGTCCGGTTCCTGGTCGTCATCCCGGAACGGGTGGACCTCGTGCGCCACAAGCTCGACCGCTCGCCCGTGCTGCGCTCGGAGCTGGCAGCGGGCGGCTGGCACCTGGTCAAGGCGAACCATGTGCGCGACTGGGCCGTGCGGGACACGGTCGGCCTCCCGGACCTGGAGCCGATGCTGGGCCTTGACCCGGACATCGAGCGGACGGGGGACCAGCTCTCGCTCTTCGGCGGCTGACGGGCAGCTCCGGGATTTCGACGGCGCGCGCAGCCGGGTGGTGAGGGTACGCTGTCGGCACCTGCCCGTCCGCCCGCGGCATCCGCCGCCCCAATCCGGGAGTACCCGTGTCCCAGCCCGCTTCCCGAATCGACGAGATCACCGATCGCCTGTGGGCCCGGCTGCTCGAGCTGCAGCCCACCATGATGACCGTCTACAACCCCGGCGACCCCGCCTTCGACAGCCGGCTCGACGATGTCGGGTCTGTCGGCCGGACCGCCGTCAACGACGCCTTCGAGGTCGCCGCACTTGCCTGCGAGGCGGTCCCTGGCACGGAGCTCTCGCTGGAGGACAGGATCACCCGGGACATCGTCCGGACCCTGGCGGACCTCGCGCTCGAGGGCGAGCAGCTGGGCATCCACGAGCTCCGCGCCGTCAACCACATCGACGGGCCCCAGACGGTCCTCGCCCAGCTGACGCGCTTCCAGCCCTCCGACACGCCTGAGGGGCTCGAGGCATGGCTGGCCCGCCTCACCGCCTACGGCGCGTTCGTGGACCAGCACATCGACCTGATGCGCGAGGGGATCGCGTCGGGCCGCACGCCGGCGCGGATCGTGGCCGAGCAGACGCTGTCCCAGCTTGAGGGGATCCTGGCCACGCCGCTCGAGCAGGATGCGGTGGTCACCATGTCCCGCGTCGCCTCCGAGGCGGACCGGGCCCGGGTGTCCGAGGTCGTCCGGGACGTCGTCCGGCCCGCCGACTCCCGCTACCTCGCCGCCCTCCGTGACGAGTGCCTGCCGGCCAGCCGCGAGCAGCCGGGGCTCAGCTCCGCGCCTGGCGGCGTGGAGCTCTACCGCTACTCGACGCGCCAGTGGACCTCGCTCGACATCTCGCCCGCCGACGTCCACCAGGTGGGCCTCGACGAGCTTGCAGCCATCGACGAGGAGCGCCGCGCGATCGCGCAGGCAGCGGGCTTCGGCGACGACGTCGACGGCTTCCGGGCGTCGCTCGCCGCGGATCCGCGCTACCAGCCCGCCTCGCCCGAGGCGCTCGTCGCCCGCGCCACCGCCCAGATCACCCGCGCGCTCGCCGTCGCGCCAACCGTCTTCGGCCGCCTGCCGCGCGCGGGCTGCGAGGTTCTTCCCGTGGAGGCCTTCAAGGAGAAGGTCGCCCCGTTCGCCTACTACTTCCCGCCCGACGTGAGCGGCGCCCGGCCCGGCACCTACTACGTCAACACGTATGACCTGCCCAGCCGGTCGTACTTCAAGCTCGCGTCCACGACGTACCACGAGGCGGCACCGGGGCACCACTTCCAGATCGCGCTGGAGATGGAGCACCCCGGGCTCAACACGTTCCGCCGCCTCGGCGCGCGCATGGTGGCGGGGGCGTACGTGGAGGGCTGGGGGCTCTACTCGGAGCGGCTCGCCGACGAGCTGGGCCTCTACGAGGACGAGGCGGAGCGCCTCGGCATGCTCGATGCGCAGGCCTGGCGGGCCTCGCGCCTCATCGTGGACTCCGGGATGCACGGCCTCGGCTGGAGCCGGCAGCGGTCGATCGACTGGCTGCTCAAGACCGGCCTCTCGATGACGGATGCCGTGATCGAGACCGATCGCTACATCAGCTGGCCGGGCCAGGCCCTCACGTACATGCTGGGGATGCGCGAGATCCGGCGCCTGCGTCGCGAGCTGGAGGCCCGCGATGGCGCCGCCTTCGACCTGCGCCGCTTCCACGACGAGGTGATCGGGCACGGCTCACTGCCGCTGGCCACGCTCGCCCGGGAGCTGCCGAGCTGGGTGACGCCGGCCGGCTGATGCCCGCCGGCTGACCGCCGGACGCCTCGGTCGGGGGATCAGCTGTCGAAGCCGATCCCGAGCGCGTCCATAGCCTGGAGGAACACGTTCCGGCGTCCCTCGTTGTCATCGGCGGCCATGACCTGGCGGCGCATCAGCTCCACGACCGGCGCCCGGACGGGCTCCGGCGGGATCGGGAACGGCCGGGAGTTGACGAAGCGCAGCCGCAGCCGATCCGAGTCGGGCGCCAGGACCTTGTCGCGGAGCACGCCCGCCGCCCAGCGCGTGGCCCCGACCCCGAGGCCGGTATAGCCCAGGGCGTAGTGGACGCGCCCGCCGAGCGTGTCGCCGAACATGACGGCGAAGCGGGTCGTGGTGTCGATCGCGCCGCCCCAGCGGTGCGTGAAGCGGATCCCGCGCAGTTGCGGGAAGGTCTCCACGAACTGGCGTGCCAGCAGCTCGAAGGTGGCCGGCCGCTGGTCGTGCGCAGGGGAGACTCGGTTGCCGCGGTGGTAGATGGCGTCGTAGCCGCCCCACAGGATCCGCTGGTCCGCGCTCCAGCGCGAGTAGTGGAACTGGTTGCCGGCGTCGCCCAGACCCTCCCGTCCGGCCCAGCCGACGGCATCACGCTGGGCGTCGGTGAGCGGCTCGGTCATGAGCACGTAGTCGTAGATCGGCACGAAGATCGGGGACAGCCGCTTGAGCCAGGCGCTTGCTGCCGAGGTCGCGACCAGCACGTGACCGGCCCTGATCCGGGCGTCGCCGGCCAGCAGCACGTCCACCCCGCCTGCCCGCCGGCGCAGCCCCGTGACGCGCGACCGCTCGTGAATCGTGGCTCCACGACGTTCGGCAGCCGCGGCAAGACCCCACGCGAGCTTGGCGGGGTTGAGCATCACGACCTGCTCGGGGCCTTCGCGCACGCCGGCGAGGAACGTGGGCGAGTGCACGGCGTCCTGGATCTCGTCGCGCTCGAGGAACCGGACCGCCTGTCCATGGCGCGCTGCGATCTCCGCATGCTCCCGCAGCTCGGCGACCTGGTGGGGCGCGACCGCCGCCGTGAGCTCCCCGGTCTCCTCGAGCTCGCAGTCGATCCCCTCGGTCCGCACGAACGCCACCAGTTCCGCC
>JBAXFC010000317.1:0-4963 GCA_037140135.1 Chloroflexota bacterium | reverse complement strand
ATGGCCAGCGGCTGCCCGATCAACAACCTGATCCCCGAGTGGAACGACCTCGTCTACCGCGGGCTCTGGCGCGAGGCCTCCATCCGGCTCCACCGGACCAACAACTTCCCCGAGTTCACCGGGCGCGTCTGCCCGGCCCCTTGCGAGGGCTCCTGCACCGTGGGCCTCGGCGGCGACCCGGTTGCGATCAAGACCATCGAGCAGGAGATCGTGGACCGGGCCTGGGCGGAGGGCTGGATCACCCCCACCCCGCCGCTCGTGCGGACCGGCAGGACGGTGGCGGTCATCGGCTCCGGCCCGTCGGGGCTGGCCGCCGCTGACCAGCTCAACCGGATGGGCCACACGGTCACGGTCTTCGAGCGGGCCGGCCGCATCGGGGGGCTGCTGATGTACGGCATCCCGAACATGAAGCTCGACAAGGGCGTGATCGATCGTCGCGTCCGCCTCCTCGAGGCAGAGGGGATCACCTTCCGGACCGGGGTCACGGTGGGCGCGGACGTCGCGGCCGACGAGATCGACGCCACGTTCGATGCGGTGGTCCTCGCGACGGGTGCGACCGTTGCCCGTGACCTCGCGGTCCCCGGCAGGGAGCTCGGCGGCATCCACCTCGCGATGAGCTTCCTGCGCGGCAACACGCGCCGGCTGCTCGACGGCGGCGCGGACGCCGAGGCCCCGATCGATGCCTCGGGCAAGGACGTCGTGGTCATCGGCGGTGGCGACACCGGCACCGACTGCGTGGGGACCGCCATCCGCCAGGGCGCCCGCAGCGTCCGCCAGCTGGAGCTGCTCGCCCGGCCGCCCCTCACCCGGGCCGCCGACAATCCGTGGCCCGAGTGGCCCAAGGTCTACCGGATGGACTACGGTCAGGAGGAGGCGGCGGCGCTCTGGGGCGAGGACCCGCGCCGCTACGCCACGACCACCCGGCGCTTCATCGGCCGCAACGAGCGGGTCTCCTCGCTCGAGATCGCGGACGTCGCCTGGCTGCCCGGGCCGGACGGGCGGGTCGCCATGCGCGAGGTGCCCGGCACCAGCGCGGTCATCCCAGCCGACCTGGTCCTCCTGGCCCTGGGCTTCACCGGCCCGGAACCCGCCCTGCCCCGCGCTTTCGACTGCGAGCTGGACCCGCGCGGCAATATCCGGACAGGCGCCGACAAGATGACGACCGTGCCCGGGGTCTTCGCGGCCGGTGACTGCGTGCGCGGTCAGAGCCTGGTGGTCTGGGCCATCCGCGAGGGGCGCGCCGTGGCCGAGGGCGTGGACAGGTACCTCTCCCGGCCCTACTGAGCGGGCTCGACTATCCGGCCGGATCCAGGCAGGGCGCCAGGAACCCGATCATCAGGCGCGTCCCGGTGGCCAGCCTGGCCTCGTCGATCTCGCCGCTCCAGCACGCGTCGTCGATGAGGGCGCCCGCAGCCACGCTCGCCGTCCACGCAACCCGGGACGCCTCGTCCGGGTCGATGTCCGGGCGGCGGGCGCGGATGGTCGCCGCGAAGTCGGCTGCCGCGCGTGCCGTCTGCTCGCGATCGAGCTGGGCCAGGCGCGGGGTGGCCGTGATCGCCCGGCGCAGGGCCACGCCGCCCGGCACCTCCACCCGGAAGCGGGCCAGCCTGCGCCAGATGCCCGTCAGCTCCGTCCGCCAGTCGGCCATGGCACCGAGGTCGGCGAAGGCGTCGGCCAGGTAGTCGCCACGGGCCCGCTCGAAACGGTCGGACAGCTCGTGGACGATCGCCCACTTGTCCGGGAAGTAGGCATAGACCGAGGTGATGCTGACGCCCGCGCGCTTCGCGACGGCGTTGGTCGTCAGCGAGGTCAGGCCGTCCTCCTCGATGATCGCGGCCGCAGCGGCACAGACGGCTTCCACGGTCTCGCGCGACCGCTCCTGGGACGGCACGCGGCGGCGGCGCTCATACGACTCCGGGTCCGCGTCAGGCATCGCATCCAGGGGATTGCAGCAAACAGTAGCGATTGCTACTATACCGTCCCGTCCCACTGTCGTTCCGGTCGCGGTCCCCCCTGCGGCCACGAACGACCCTCCCCAGGTTCGGCTACGGTCGTCACACCTGCCGGACCTGGGGAGCCACCCACCTCCCCTCGCCACCGGCACGACCACTAGTTGTCCGTGCCTGCGAGCGATCGACGGTCCACCGCGAACGGGGCCAGGCGGCGTGCGAGAAGATCCAGCTCGCGGTCGAGCAGGTCGTCCAGCTCACGGAGCCGCTCCGCCGCGCCGGCGGCCTCGAGCAGCACCTGCTTGCGCTCCGGCTCCACCTGCACGATCCCGGAGAGCAGGAAGGAGAGGGCCGTTGGATCCTCCGGGATCCGCAGGGCGGCGCGCGTTGCATCCGGATCGTCCACGCTGAGGGGACGGGGCTCGTCCTCGAACCGGCCCAGGCTGCCGATCATCCGGGCCGGGCCCGGGATCCCGAGGTCCTCGTCGTCGGCCTCGTCCCACTCCTCGCCGTCATCGTCATCGGCCTCGTCGTCATCGTCATCCACCTCGACCTCCATCTGGACGTCGATCGGCTCCACCGTCTCGCCGTCCCGCGGCTGGAGCAGCCGCAGGTAGGCGACGAAACGACGGGTCACCCGGTCGGCGAGCGCCTCGGCCTCCCGCTCATCGCCCGGCTCGTCGGGGAGCGGATCCACGTCCGCAACAAGGTAGGGTGCGAGGTCCGCGTGGACTTCGCGCACGGAGAAGCGGGTGGTGCCCACGACCAGGATGTCCCAGCGGCCATCGGCGTACCTGGAGGCCTCGCGGATCTCGGCCAGCGTGCCGACGCCGGCGATCGCAAGCTCGGCCGACTCGCCGTCCCGCGGCGCGACCTCGCTCCCCTCGCGGATGAGCACGACACCGAAGGGCGTGGTCGTGTCGTGGCAGCGCCGGACGAGGACCCGGTAGCGCTCCTCGAAGATGTGCAGCGGCAGCGCGATCCCCGGCGCCAGCACCATGTGGAGGGGGAAGAGCGGGATCTGCATCGGACGATCGAGACCGGTCACCCGGAAACGATAGAGCCGCCGGGCATCCGGCGGCTCCGTGATCGCGGGGCGGACGGGGTCAGGCCCCGGCGGCCGTCAGTGGGAGCAGGAGCGCGGCGCGCCGCCATCGTCCGAGGTGCGGAAGCTGGAGCCGCAGCCGCAGCCCGAGACGGCATTGGGGTTCACGACGGTGAAGCCCGCGCCCATCAGCGTGTCCACGTAGTCGATCTGCGAGCCGCGGATGAGCGGGACGCTGTTGTTGTCGATGTAGACGCGGACGCCGTTGGTCTGGAGGACGTTGTCGTCCGCCGTGGGCTGGTCCTCGAGCATCATCCCGTACCGGTAGCCGGAACAGCCGCCGGAGTAGACGTAGACGCGCAGGCCGATCTCGGGGCTCGCCTCGTCCTTCGTCAGCTCGGCGAGCTTGACCGACGCAGCATCGGTGAGGGAAACGATCGTCGGCTGGGCGTCGATCATGAGGGTGGTCTCCTTCGGGTCGCAGGCTCCGCGCCGACCCGGCGCGGGCAGGTGCCGATCGTACGCAGCGCAACGGATTTCGTCCACCCCCCAAGTCCAGGGGCGGCCGGCGCCGTCACCGGTCCGGGTGTCAGCCCTCGACCCGCTCCACGACCGTGGCGATCCCCTGCCCCACGCCGATGCACATGGCCGCCGCCCCGAAGCGGCCGCCGGTGCGCACGAGCTCGTGGACCAGCATCGTCGCGAGGCGCGCACCGGACGCCCCCAGCGGGTGCCCCAGGGCGATCGCCCCGCCGTTGGGATTGACGCGCGCGGGATCGAGGCCCAGCTCGTCCATGCAGGCGACGGACTGCGAGGCGAACGCCTCGTTGATCTCCACGACGTCGAGGTCCGCGACCGTGATGCCGGCCCGCTCGAGCGCCTTGCGCAACGCGGGCACGGGGCCGATGCCCATCACGTCCGGGTGCACGCCCGCGACCGCGGTCGAGACGATCCGCGCCAGGGGGCGCAGGCCCAGCGCACGCGCGCGCCCCGCCTCTGCAAGGAGGAGTGCCGCCGCTCCATCGTTGATGCCGGAGCTGTTGCCGGCGGTCACGGACCCACCGCCCTTGAACGCCGGCTTGAGCGCTGCGAGGGCCTCGGCGGTCGAGTCGGCCCGCGGATGCTCATCGCGGTCCACGACGGTCACCGCGCCCTTGCGTCCGGGCACGCTCACCGGCACCAGCTGGCCGGCGAAGCGGCCCGCCTCGATGGCGGCGATCGCCCGGCGCTGGGACTCCAGCGCGAATGCGTCCTGGCGCTCACGGCTCACGGACCACTGGTCGGCCACGCACTCGGCCGTCTCGCCGAGCGAGATCGGCGGGTAGGCCGCGTGCATGCGCGGGTTCACGAAGCGCCAGCCGAGCGTGGTGTCCTCCATCGTGCGGGCGCCGCGGTCGAAGGCCGCCTCGGCCTTGAGCATCACGTAGGGCGCCCGGGTCATCGACTCCACGCCACCCGCGATGAACACGTCGCCATCCCCGGCGCCGATGGCGTGGCTCGCGGAGTTGACGGCCTGGAGGCCCGATCCGCACAGGCGGTTGACGGTCTGGCCGGCAACCTCGACCGGGAGGCCGGCGAGGAGCGCGGCCATCCGGGCGACGTTCCGGTTGTCCTCGCCGGCCTGGTTGGCGCATCCAAGCACCACATCCTCAATGACCGCAGGGTCGATCCCGGTGCGGTCCACGAGCGCGCGGAGGACGAAGGAGGCAAGGTCGTCCGGGCGAATCGTGCCCAGCGCGCCTCCATAGCGGCCGATGGGCGTGCGTACGGCGTCGATGATCCACGTCTCGCGGAGGGGTCGGTCAGGCAGTCTGGACATGACATCGATTGTAGGAGCCGTGGACCTGTGGGCTACACTGCAACCGGGAGTCCCTCCCGGGGGCACGGGCGCACCCACGGATCCGCGCGCCGGCCGCGCGCGGCCCCGGGTGCCGGGGTCAGGGTCCGGAACGGCCCCCGATTTCACGTC
>JBAXFC010000316.1:0-4978 GCA_037140135.1 Chloroflexota bacterium | reverse complement strand
GCATGCCCGCGCCGCCGTCCGTGGTTGCGCTGCCGCCGATCCCGATCGCGGCCTGGCCGATGCCCGCGTCGAGGGCCGCGCGCAGGAGGTCACCGGTGCCCCGGGTGGTGGCACGTCCGGCGTCCCGGTCCCCGGGCGCCACGAGCGAGAGGCCGGACGCCCGGGCCATCTCGAGGAAGGCGGCCGAGCCATCGGCGCGCAGCAGCCACGGCGCGGTGATCGGCCGCCCGAGGGGATCCGTGGCCGGGGTCTCGCGCCACGTCCAGCCCCCGGATGCCTCCACGGCCACGAGCGTCCCTTCGCCGCCGTCGGCCAGCGGGGCGAGCCGCACGTCGTCATCCGGGCGGGCCCGGTGCCAGCCCTCCGCGAAGGCGCGGGCAACCTCCACGCTCGTGAGCGTGCCCTTGTACGAGTCCGGGGCGATCAGGACGCGCATCGAGCTGCTCCGTCCCGGCGCCGCCACGCGCCCGGGGCGCCGGAGACCCCGGTTTCACGCTCCGACGGTCGATCCGGGGCTCCCCATGCCCCGAAGCGACGCGAATTCGGGCTTGCGACGTTCGATCCGGGGCTTCGGATGCCCCAATGCGACCGGGCATCGACGGAACCGGGGTCCCGGAGGCCCCACCCGAGCGGACTGGTCGCCCTGGCGCCGCCGCGCCGCACCGCCGACACGCTCAGTCCGTGGCCTCGCCCGCGCCCGGGATGCCCAGGCCCGCCTCCGCGAGCGCTCGCCGCCGCTCCAGGTACTCGGGGATCCGGATCATCGGCGGCCGCTCGTGGTCGGCCAGCTCCATCACCTCGAGCGAGAGCCGCCCCCGCCCCGAGCGCGGCAGCTTCATCGTGGAGCCGAGCTCCGCGAACAGCCGCGCCCGTCGCCGCTCCTCGAGGCGCTTCATCACCGCCTGCAGGATCACGAACGACATCCGCGAGAGCCCCTCGAGCTCCTGGTTGCGGTGCACCCGCCGCTCGAGATCCACCTGCCCCAGGCCGTCGAGCCCGGCCTTCTCGAGCGCATCGATCAGGTGCCCGATCTCCACGGCGTACCCGGTGAAGAACGGGATCTGCTCGAGCAGCGAACGACGGCCCGCATACTCCCCGGAGAGTGGCTGGATCAGGCCCGAGAGCTCCGGGAAGAAGAGGTTGATCAGCGGCCGCGCGACGAGCTCGGTGACCCGGCCGCCACCACCCTCCTTGAGCACCCCGCCCTCGACGATCGGGCGCTGGTAGTAGCCCTTCACGTACTGCAGGCGCGGCTCAACGAGCAGCGGCCCGAGCGTCCCGTAGACCATCCGGTGGTGCCAGTTGCGCACGTCGGTGTCCGCCCAGACGACGATGTCGCCCGACGTCTCGTAGAGCGACTTCCAGAGCGCCTCACCCTTGCCGGCGAACGAGCCGTAGCGTGCGAGGACGTCGGGGTGCTCGACGACGCGCGCGCCCTCGGCCTCCGCGATCACGCGGGTGTCATCGGTCGAGGCGGAGTCGATGACCAGGATCTCGTCGAGGAGGTGGTGGCGCTCCTGCATCTCGCGGATCGCCCGGCGCACGATCGGACCGATCGTCTCCGACTCGTTGAGGGTGGGCAGGACGAGGCTGACGGTGACGCCCTGCTTCTCCTTGAGTGCCACCAGCCGGGCGAGGTCCCCGAACTCCGAGTGGTGGAAGTTGGCCTCCGCGAACCAGCGGTCCACGCGGGCGGGGATCGCCCGGGACTCCTCGGCGGCGCGATCGGCGGCGGCGAGCGTCTCGGCGCGCGCGGCCAGCTGCTCGAACGTCTGGCGTCCGATCGGCTCGCGGGTCTTGACCACGATGACCGTGGGCTTGGCGCGCAGCGCGATCGCCTCGGGCAGGGCGCCGAAGAGCGTTGAGCCGGGCTCGCCGGGCGGGGCGGAGGCGCCCATCACGACCAGGTCGGCCCGCTCCGCCTCCCGGAGGATGGCCGTCCGGACGTTGGCCGTCTCCCTGAGCAGCGGCTCGGCGCGCGCGGTCACGAACTGGCGGGTGAACGCGGCGAGCGCGCGCTCGGCCTGGACGCGGACCGCCTCGGTGACGCCGATGGGCACGAGGTGCATCGGGACCACGACCGCACCGTGGCGGTGGGCGAGGGCATCCGCGAAGCGGAGTGCCAGCTCGGCGTGGGGTCCGCCGCGGACGGGGACCAGGATCCGGTGGATCTCGCGAGCGCCGCGCTGCTTGACCACCGCGATGTCGCAGGGCGCCTCACGCACCACCTCGTCGATGGTGGGCGAGATCGTGGGGCCCGGACCGTCACGATGGGGACCGGACTTGCCGCCCCAGCCGAAGATCATGAGATCGGCTTCCTGCTCGGCCGCGGCCTCCACGATGCCGGCCGCGGCGTGCCGGCCGATCCGGACCAGCGGGTGGATCGTCGTCCCCTCGGGGACGTAGTCCATGACCTTCTGCAGGAGCCGGCGGGCCTGCCGGGCGCGGGTGGCGCCCTCGGAGAGCGGCATTCCCTCCGGCACCTCGACGATGCCCAGCGCGGTCAGCTCGCCGGTCCGCGGGTCCATCAGGGACGCGCCGATCCGGATCAGCTCCTCGGCGGTGAGCGGGTTGGCGACCGGGATGACGATCCGGGACGGGAGCGGCTGGGTGCTCACCGGCCCCGCCCCCCGGCATGCTTCGTGGACTTGGCACGCTTCGCGCGCGGTGCCGGTGCCGGGGCCGCCGGCACGGGCGGCGTGGGCGGTGCGGATGCCTCGGCCGCCGCCGCCGCTGCGTCCAGGGCCCGCCAGCGCGCCACGAGGTACGGCTTGTCCAGCTCGAACTGCCGGGCCTGGCGCTCGACGCGCTCCTCGGCATCGGCGGTGGCCAGGTTGCGGTTCTCGATCACGAAGCTGCCCACGCGCCCGAAGTAGATCGGTACCAGCGCCGCGACCAGCGTCTCCGTCTCCACCTCACCGCGTCGGGTGGCCAGGACCAGGTCGTAGATCACGCGGGTCCAGGTGTCGTCCGGGAAGTGGAACCCCGAGAGGGCCTCGGCCATCTCGGCGGTGGAGACCGATGCCGCGCCGCCCTCCCCGCCGATCCCGAGTCGCCCGGCGGCGGCATCGGACAGTCTGCCCGCCTCGCCCGCAAGCGCCAGCACCGCCTCGAGGCTGGCCGGCTCGAGCGTGCGGCGCCACGTGTCGGCGAGGGTCAGCGAGCCCGCGTGGAACTCCGAGAGCAGCCGGATCGAGTTCACCTCGAGCGGCGGCGGGTCCACGATCCGCTCGAAGCCGTAGGCCGGGATGTCGTGCGAGCCGTGGACCGGCAGCCAGGCGTCGCTGTGGGCCGCGGCCATGCGCAGGATCGTGGACACGACCTGGCGGAACATCGGCCCGAGGTCCGAGCCCGGGTCCTTGGGATCGTGGACCTTGGCACCGAGGCGCGTCTGGCAGACCGCGAAGCCGCCGGTGAGCGCCGAGGTCGTCATCCAGATGTCGATCCCGAACTTGCTGATCTCCGGGGTCCAGTCGTCCAGCTGCAGGTAGTGGCGGACGAGGTCACCGCTCACGCCGAAGTCGCCGCCGATGGGCTGGCGGATCCGGTTGCCGTACAGCGCGCGGGTCAGCGGATAGGTGACGGTGTTGGTGATCGTGCCGTCGTACTTGTAGCGGGAGTAGAGCGGGGTGACGTAGTCGTAGCCGCCCTTGAGGATCGGACCGGCCAGGAGCTCGATCCACTCCGGCACGATGCTCCGCAGGTCGCTGTCGACCACGACGAGCGCCTGCACCTCGAGCGCCGCCGCGATCTCGAAGATGGTCCGCAGGGCCGCGCCCTTGCCGCCGACCCCATCGATCTCCGGGTACGTGAGCGTGACCCGGTCAAGGCGGTTGGTGGGGCGGACGAGGAGGATGGACTCCACGTAGTCCGGGGGCTCGGTCTCGATCACGACGCGCCCCGTGCCGTCGGGGGAGCCCGCGTCCGCGTTGACCAGGACCGGCTTGAGATCGGGGAAGTACTGGACCAGCCCGGCATGCGCCGCCCGCACCACGTAGCCGATGGTGGCGGCGTTCTTGAAGCTCGGAATGCCGACCATGATGTCGGCCCGACCGAGGCGGGCGATCTCATCCCGGATGGCGGGCGTCAGCGTCGTCGCGGGCATCTGTAGACCGTACCATCCCTCGGCGCAGGGGGTCCGCTGTGGGTCCGAGCGGTCGCCGTCAGCGCTTGGAGACGGGCCCCCGCGACGGTCCCTGCGGCCCCATCGGCGGCATGCCCATCGCGTAGTCCGGGTTCTCGGCCCCCGCGGTGTAGCGGCTGTTGGCCGCCCGGTAGGCGAGCTCCTCGAACCCGAGCTGGCCCCAGGTCACCAGGGTCAGCTTGGCCGAGGGCTTGATGTACGGCGTGACCCGGACCAGGACCGAGGGGATGATCACCCCGTCGAGCAGGCGCTTGCGCTCGGCGAGGGGGACGTCGTCGAGCGGCGTCCCGTCGAGCCAGAGCAGGTCCGTGGCCACGAAGGCGTGCCGCTCGCCGCGCTCGACGGCGTCGATCACCCGTGGTTCCAGGGTCGCGGCCCGGTGCTCGCGGTCCCGGGAGCGGACGAACGGGTCGTCTTTCACGCCCGAGCGGAAGACCCGCGGGATCAGGATGGGCGGGCGTTCCACGGACGGCAGGGCCGGAGCGACGCCCGCCCCGTCCTCGAGCGCCTTGGTCGTGAGGCGCCCCTCCACCACGGCATCGACCGCGTTGAACGCGTCGATCAGCGCCGCAGCCAGGTCGGACGGCACGCGGATGCGGTCGCCCTCGCGGAAGAGTGCCGCCTCGTCGGTCGTGAGGGCCGCGGCGACCCGCGCGCCGACCCACTCGGGCTCGACCAGCGCGTCCTTGACGTGCTTGACAGCAAGCTTGCCGGGGAGCTGGGGGCGCCATGCCGCGGCGATCTCGAAGGGGTTGGGGTCGTCCGCCATGGCCGGATGCTACCGCACCGTCCCGCGCGATCGTCCGAACGCCACCCTCTCGCGAACCATATGAT
>JBAXFC010000315.1:0-4999 GCA_037140135.1 Chloroflexota bacterium | reverse complement strand
ATCACGGACGGCCAGATCTTCCTCGAGACCGACCTGTTCAACGCCGGCCAGCGGCCCGCCATGAACATCGGCATCTCGGTCAGCCGCGTCGGTTCCGCCGCGCAGACCAAGGCGATGAAGAAGGTCGCGGGCCCGCTCAAGCTGGACCTCGCGCAGTACCGCGCCCTTGCGGCCTTCGCGCAGTTCGCAGGCGACCTGGACAAGGCCACCCGCGACCAGCTCAACCGTGGCGAGAAGCTGTCCGAGATCATCAAGCAGCCGCAGTACCAGCCGCTCCCGGTGGAGAAGCAGGTGGTGATCCTCGTGGCCGCCACCACCGGCAAGCTCGACGACATCCCCACCCCCCGGGTGAAGGAGTTCGAGACGCAGCTGTACCGGTTCCTCGAGACCGAGCGGCCGTCGATCCTCACGGACCTTGCCGCGTCGAAGGCGTTGACCGACGACATCAGCAAGGCGCTCAACGAGGCCATCGACGCCTTCCGCCTGAGCTTCCTGGCTTAGGGCGGAGGATCCGACGTGCCCAGCCAGCGTGAGATCCGGCGGAGAATCGGCTCCGCCAAGAACATCAAGCAGATCACCAGGGCGATGCAGTTCGTCGCGGCCTCCAAGCTGCGCCGGGCCCAGGAGTCCACGCTGGCCGCGCGCCCGTATCGCGAGAAGCTCGACGAGGTCATCGCAGACCTGGCAGCCGTGCTCGACGGCGAGGACCACCCGCTCCTCGCGGGCCGGGACCTGCACGCGGAGCACAGCCGGCTGCTGATCATCATGACCTCGGACCGCGGTCTCGCCGGCGCCCTCAACACCAACACCGTCCGCTTCGCGGCCCGCGAGATCGCCGATCACCCGGGTGACCTCAAGGTCGTGCCGGTCGGCCGCAAGGGCCGCGACGCCATGCGCCGCGCCCGGGTGCCGATCGCCGCCTACTTCGACGGCTTCGGCGAGCGGCCCTCGTTCGCCGACGTCCTGCCCATCGCGCGCCTGGTCGCCGACGACTTCGTCGCCGGTGTCTACGACCGCGTGGACGTCATCTACCCGCGCTTCGTGTCCACCCTCGTCCAGCGGCCGGTCATGGAGCAGCTGCTCCCGATCGTCTCCTCCGAGGACACCGTGGGCATCCCCGGCAACCAGTTCATCTTCGAGCCCAACCCCGGCGCCTTCCTCGAGTCGCTCGTTCCGCGCTACGTGGCCACCCGCCTGTACGCGAGCGTCCTCGAGACCACGGCGAGCTTCTTCTCCAGCCAGATGGTCGCGATGAAGAACGCCACGGAGAACGCCGAGGAGCTCATCGACGATCTCACCCTTTCCTACAACAAGGTCCGTCAGGCCAACATCACTCGCGAGATGGTCGAAATCGCGAGCGGCGCCCAGGCTCGGTAGCCGGCGCAGCAGAGGAGGCAATCCCACCCATGGCGACCGCCGCCCCTTCCGCGAACGGCCGGGTCATCCAGATCACCGGACCCGTCGTCGATATCGAGTTCCCCGCAGGCCAACTGCCCAGGATCTTCAACGCCGTTGAGATCATCCGCGAGGGCCAGGAGCCGCTGACCTGCGAAGTCCAGCAGCACCTCGGCAACAACTGGGTCCGCGCCGTGGCCATGACGACCACGGACGGCCTCGCCCGTGGCACCGGGGTCCGTGACACCGGCGCCCCGATCTCCGTCCCCGTGGGCGAGGTCACCCTCGGCCGCGTGTTCGACGTGCTCGGCAACCCCATCGACGGCAAGGGCCCGGTTGACCGCACCCAGGTGCTGCCGATCCACCGCCAGCCCCCGGCGTTCGAGGACCAGACCACCGAGATCGAGGTCTTCGAGACGGGCCTCAAGGTCATCGACCTCGTCTGCCCCTTCCGCAAGGGCGGCAAGGTCGGCATCTTCGGTGGCGCCGGCGTCGGCAAGACGGTCATCATCCAGGAGCTCATCAACAACGTCGCGAAGCAGCACTCCGGTGTCTCCGTGTTCGCCGGCGTCGGCGAGCGCTCCCGCGAGGGCAACGACCTGATCGCGGAGATGACCGAGTCGGGCGTCATCAAGAGCACGGCCTTCGTGTTCGGCCAGATGAACGAGCCGCCCGGCGCCCGCCAGCGCGTCGGCCTCACCGGCCTGACGATGGCGGAGTACTTCCGCGACGTGGAGGGCCGCGACGTCCTCCTGTTCATCGACAACATCTTCCGCTTCACCCAGGCGGGCTCCGAGGTCTCGGCGCTCCTTGGCCGCATGCCGTCGGCGGTGGGCTACCAGCCCAACCTGGCCACCGAGATGGCCGCGCTCCAGGAGCGGATCACCTCCACCAAGAAGGGCTCGATCACCTCGCTCCAGGCCGTCTACGTCCCCGCGGACGACTACACGGACCCGGCGCCGGCGACCACCTTCGCCCACCTCGACTCCACGATCCGCCTCGAGCGCTCGATCGCGGAGCTGGGCATCTACCCCGCGGTCGATCCGCTCACCTCGACGTCCCGGGTCCTCGACCCGCTCGTCGTGGGCACCGAGCACTACGACATCGCGCAGGAGACCAAGCGCGTCCTCCAGCGCTACCGCGACCTGCAGGACATCATCTCGATCCTCGGCATCGACGAGCTCTCGGAAGAGGACAAGTCAACCGTGGCCCGGGCCCGCCGCCTGCAGCGCTTCATGAGCCAGCCGTTCACCGTCGCCGAGGTCTTCACGGGCCGCGCCGGCAAGTACGTCCCGATCCGCGACACCGTCGCCTCCTTCAAGGAGATCCTCGAAGGCAAGGCCGACACGCTCCCGGAGCAGGCGTTCTTCCTCGCCGGCACCCTGGACGACGTCCGCGAGAACGCGGCCAAGCTCAACGCGTAACGCAGATGAACCTCACCTCCGCTCTCGACACGCCGGTGTCGGGGCGATTCCAGTCCTGCGGGACTGAGATCGCCCTCCTCTCGGCGGTCTACGCGGAGGTGGACTCACTCCTCTCCGGTTTCGCAACGGGGAAGGGGTTCAACGCAGTCACTCAACGCGCATCAGCGCTGTCGAACGCAGGCCGCGTAGGCCCGCGGTGCGAGGCCGATCTCAGTCCGCAGACTGGAATCGGCCCGAGCGCCGCGTGGCCGAGAGCGGCCGTCATCTAGGAAGTAGCCGATGCCGCTGCAACTTGAGATCGTCACGCCGGAGCGCCTTGCGTACAAGGACGAGGTGGACATGGTGCTCGTCCCCGGCAGCGAGGGCGAGCTCGGGATCCTGCCCCACCACACGCCCCTCGTGTCCCTGCTCGGGATCGGGGAGCTCAAGATCCGCAAGGGCGGCGTCGAGGAGAGCTTCGCCATCGTCGGCGGGTTCCTCCAGGTCCGGCCCGACAAGGTCGTGGTGATGGCGGAGACCGCGGACCTCGCGTCCGACATCGACCTCGAGCGCGCCAGGCGTGCCCGCGAGGAGGCCCAGAAGGCCCTCGAGTCCGGGTATGTGGAAGAGGCCGACCTCTCGGTGGCACGCGCCGCCCTGAGCCGCGCCCTGCTGCGCATCCAGGTCGCCGAGCGACGGCGCCGGGAGGGCCCTCGCTCGCGGGGGTAGGCACGCATGGCTGATGCACGGCCGTTCCACTGGGAGTACACCCCGGAGGCACCGCCTCCCGAGGCGTTCCGGATCGAGGGTGGCCGACCGCTCCGCGGGACCGTCCAGGTCTCCGGGGCCAAGAACGCCGCTCTCAAGCTGCTGGCCGCGGCCGTCCTCACGGGCGAGCGCTGCCGGTTCGAGAACGTCCCCGAGATCGAGGATGTCCGCGTCCTGACCGAGGTCCTGATGGACCTCGGCGTGGTCGTTGACCATCCCGAGCACGGCGTCTACGAGATCGCCGCCGGTGACGTGGACTGGCTGTTCGTCCCGCTCGAGGCGGCCGCCAAGATGCGCGCCTCGTTCATCCTCCTGGGCCCGCTCCTCGCCCGCTTCGGCCGGGTGATCATCAGCAACCCGGGCGGCGACCGGATCGGCCGGCGGCCGGTCAACCTCCACGTGGACGCCATGCGCGCCCTGGGTGCCGAGGTGGACTACCGCAACGGCTACTACTACGCCCAGTCGCACGGCCGTCTCCGCGGCGGCGAGGTCCACTTCCCGCAGGTGACCGTCATGGGCACCGAGAACGCGATGCTCGCAGCCACGCTCGCCGACGGGCACACGGTCATCACGCCGGCCGCCCAGGAGCCGGAGGTGGACGACCTGCTGCTGTTCCTCCAGGAGATGGGCGCCGACATCGAGCGCACTCGCCCCGACACCATCGAGGTCAACGGCAAGCGGCGCCTGCGGGGCGGTCGCCACACCGTCATCCCGGACCGGATCGAGACCGGCACCTTCCTCGTTGCTGCGGCCGTCACCGGCGGCAAGCTGACGCTCGAGAACGCCGCCTGCGACCACGTCGAGGCCCTCATCGAGATCCTCGGCAAGGCCGGGGTGCCGGTGGCCTGCGGCCGGACCGCGATCGAGATCGATGCCACCGGCCTGCGTCCCGGCGACCTGCGCGCGTGCGACATCGAGACCGCGCCCTACCCGGGCCTGGCCACCGACGTCCAGCCGCCCACCTGCGTCCTGCTGACCCAGGCCGACGGGACCAGCCGCGTGCACGAGGCGATCTTCGAGGACCGCATCGAGTGGCTGGGCGAGCTGCGCAAGTTCGGAGCCCGCATCGACATCGAGGACGCCCACCACGCGTCCATCCACGGACCGGCGAGGCTGCACGGGGCGGAGGCGTCAATCTCCGACCTGCGGGCCGGCGCCAGCCTCATCCTGGCCGCCCTCGCGGCGGACGGGGCCTCGCTGATTCACGGCGCGCATCACGTCCACCGCGGGTATGAGAACATCGACCGCAAGTTCCAGCAGCTCGGGGCGAGCATCGCCCGCACCGCAGATCGCGCCTGAGCAGCCCTCTCCAGATCCCACTGGCGCTGCCGTTCTCGGCCCGCGCGCCTCGCACGGAGTAGCATTCCCGCCGTCATGAAGATTGGTATCGACCTCGGAACCGCGAACGTCATCGTCTATGTCAAGGGCAAGGG
>JBAXFC010000314.1:0-5002 GCA_037140135.1 Chloroflexota bacterium | reverse complement strand
CGGCCGAGCTGATGACCACGCCGACCGCCAGCTCGATCACGCGGAGCAGGGCACCCCGGGTGATGCGCCCGCCCGCGAGGCACCCGATCGCGCCCGCGGCCAGCGCGGCCGCGAAGACGAGGTCCCAGAGCACGAGCCAGTCGTCCGAGCGGATGGCCACGAGCCCGGCGAGCACGAGCGCCGCCGGCGCCAGCCAAGCGTCCGCCGGGTCCATGCGGGCGATCCCGTCGCGGCCGGCCAGGAGGAAGGCGACGGCAAGGAACACGCCGACGACGAGCAGCGCGTTGATCCCCGCGGCAGAGCCGGGGACGACGATGTCGAACAGGACGCCGCCCGCGAGCGAGGCGAGCAGGATGCGCCGACGGCTCGAGCGAACGGGGACGGTGGTGACAGCAGCCAAGAGAACCCTCCAGTGGGGCCGGTGGGCGACCGGCCGCGCGAAGGGACGCCCGGGGACACCCTGCTGTTGCGCTCGCAGGGACAGCGCTCGCAGGCCGGGACCCGCACCTGCGGAACACCGGATCCACGACGGGGGCTGGGCCGTATCATTCCCTGTCCGGTCCGCGATCAGCCCAGTCTGACGCACCGACCCGCTGCAAGGAGTCTGAGGGAATGGATCCTGTGCGCCGCGGGAGCCGCCTGTTCGCGGTCGTCGCGGTCATGGCGCTCATCGCTACCGCCTGCGGCGGTTCGTCCGCCACCCCGGCCCCCACGCCTGCCGCCACCGGAGCCGCACCGTCCGATGGGGGCGGGGCGACTTCCGCCCCGGCCAGCGCGCCCGGCACGCCCACCATGGGTGGCAAGATCGTGACCGCGATCGAGGGTGAGCCCGCCTCGGTGGACCCGGCCTTCGACTACGACTTCGTGTCCGGCCTGGCCACCTCGAGCATCACCGAGCCGCTGCTCATCTTCTGCGAGAACGACACCAAGGTCTGCCCGAACCTGGCCGAGTCCTACACGATCAGCGCGGACGGCCTGACCTACACCCTCAAGCTCCGCCAGGGCGTCCAGTTCTCCGACGGCACGCCGATGACGGTCGAGGACGTCGTGTTCAGCCTCAACCGCATCCGCGATCCGCAGCTGGCCTCGTACGTCGGCTGGATGCTGGGCAAGGTCAAGGACGTCCAGGCTCCCGACGCGACCACGGTCGTGATCACGCTCACCGAGCCCGACGCCCTGTTCGAGTACGCCCTGGCCTCAACCGCCGCCCACGTCGTGAACAAGGCGTTCGTGACCAAGGCCGGCAAGGACTACGGCACCCCCGCCGTCGGCTCCATCGGCACCGGCCCCTTCAAGCTGGCCGAGTGGAAGACGGGCGACTACCAGAAGCTCGTCCGCAACGACAACTACTGGAACAAGGCCAACGGCGGCCCGTACCTCGACGAGATCACGATCAAGATCCTGCCGGAGCCCACGACCCGCGTCGCCGGCCTCCAGACTGGCGAGATCGACTACCTGATCAACAACGTCCCCTCGGACCAGTTCGCGACGGTCCAGCAGATCGACAGCGTCAACCTCTCGTTCATCCCGTCCTATTACGGCGAGTGGATCACGTTCAACACGCAGGCCGCCCCCTTCAACAACGTGAAGGTGCGCCAGGCGATGAACTACGCCTTCGACAAGAAGTCGGTCCGCCAGCTGTACTACGGCGCCGATGCGCTGGACACCAAGTCCACCCTCGTGAACCCCACCCTGTGGACGTTCGAGAAGGACGCCTGGCAGGCCGCCTGGGACAAGCTCCCCTCCTACGACCAGGACCTCGAGAAGGCCAAGGCGCTGCTTGCGGAGTCCGGCGTGGCCGACCAGCTCAATGGCAAGACCATCGCCTACTACGAGTCCACGCCGTCCGTGAAGGGCGCCGCGGAGGCGTTCATCGCCGACATGGCCAAGATCGGCATCAACATCGAGGCCCGGAAGGTCACCTACCAGGAGAGCGTGTCGATGCAGTTCGGTGAGCACACCGACTACGACATCTTCCTGGGCTCCTGGGGCTCGGACTTCCCGGACGCGTCGGGCAACCTGCGACCCAACTTCGCCTCCGAGAACACGGTCGCCGGCGGCGCCAACTCGTCGAACTACAAGAACCCGGCTGTGGACAAGCTGCTCGCCGAGCAGAACACGCTGCCCAACGACAAGGCCAAGCGCGCAGCGCTCATGATCCAGGCCCAGGCGCTCATCGCCGAGGATTCCGCGGTCATCGTCACCGCCTACCCCGGCTGGCCGCTCGCGGTCAACAAGCGGCTCGGCGGCGTCGAGGCGGCGTCGCTCTGGTACTGGCAGTCGCTGTTCAAGAACCTGTACATCAAGCCGTAGCAGTCGCGGGGATCTCCCCCGCCGGACGCACGGGCCGGTGAGACGCCGGCCCGTGTCCCGCTCCTGATCCCAGAGGTACCGCACCACCTCGTGGCTGGCTACATCGTCCGCCGGTTCCTGGGCATGATCCCGGTCCTCCTGTTCGTCTCGTTCGTGACGTTCGGGCTGGTCCGGCTCGCCCCGGGAGATCCGGTGCTGATCGTGCTCGGCGGCCACAAGGTGGACCCGGCCACGCTGGAGGTGCTGCGCCAGCAGTTCGGCCTGGTCGGCGACCCGTTCAGCCAGTACGTCGCCTGGCTCGGCCGCGCCGTGACCGGCGACTTCGGCCACAGCTTCCGGCTGCGAGAGGATGTGGGCGGTCTCATCCTCGAGCGCCTGCCGATCACCCTCGAGCTGGTCGCCCTCTCGATGGTGGTCGCCGTGGCGATCGCCATCCCGCTGGGCATCGCCCAGGCCCGCAAGCGGGACTCCATCACGGACTACCTCGGCAGCCTCACCGCCCTCGTCGGCCTCTCGGTCCCGGTCTACTTCGCGGCCATGGTCGGGGTGCTCGTGTTCGCCGTCTGGCTGCGCTGGCTGCCCGCCTTCGGCTCCGGCGAGGACGGCCTCGACCGCCTCCGGCACCTGATCCTGCCCGCCGGCGCGCTGGCCCTGGGCACGATCGCCCTGACCAGCCGCATGACGCGCAGCGCGATGATCGAGGCGCTGTCCACGGACTACATCGAGGCGGCCCGGGCCAAGGGCCTGCCGGAGCGGACGATCCTGGTCAAGCACGCCTTCCGGAACGCCCTGATCCCGGTCCTGACCGTGACCTCGCTCCAGGTTGGCTTCCTGCTCGTGGGGTCGGTCCTCGTGGAGACCACCATGGGCCTCGGCGGCATCGGCAGCCTGATCACCGACGCGATCCAGAACCGCGACTACCCGGTGATCCAGGCGAGCGTGCTCATGCTCACGGTCGCGTTCACGCTGCTCAACCTGCTCACCGACATCATGTACGCGGTCATCGACCCGCGGATCCGGTACTAGCCGGTGGCCATCGAGCAGGTCACCGTCCCCGCCGCCCGTCCCGGGCTCCTCCGCCGCGCCCTCCGTTCCCCGCTGGCCCGCAACCGCGCGGCGGTCATCGGGCTGGTGATCCTGGTCCCGCTCCTGCTGATGACGGCCCTGCCGTTCCTGCTGGCCGGCGACCCGAACGCCCAGAACCTGGCCCAGTCGCTCAAGCCGCCCAGCCTCGAGCACCTGCTGGGCACGGACAAGCTGGGGCGCGACGTCTGGTCCCGGATCGTCTACGGCGCCGCGCCCACGCTGCTCGGGGCGCTCGTCGTCGTCCTCATCAGCGGCTTCATCGGCATCCCGCTGGGGCTGGTCGCGGGCTACTACGGCGGCCGGACGGACTCGCTCATCATGCGCATCCTCGACGCGCTGCTGGCCTTCCCGGCCCTGCTGCTCGCGATCCTGGTGGTGGCCACCTTCGGCCGCGGCCTGACCACCGTGGTCATCGCGCTGGGCGTCATCTACGTCCCGGCGATGGCCCGCCTCGTGCGCTCGGTGACCCTCGTCCATGCGCGCCTCGCGTACGTGGACGCGGGCAAGGCGCTGGGCTTCTCCGACCGGCGGATCATGCTCCGCCACATCCTCCCGAACCTCGTGGCGGCCGTCGTTGTCCAGTCCACCATCGACCTCGCCTACGCGATCCTCGACATCGCGGCCCTCTCGTTCCTGGGCCTGGGCCAGCAGCCGCCGGACCCGGACTGGGGCTCGATGCTCGCCGATGCCCGGAGCTACCTGCTCCAGGACCCGTGGCCCGCGATGTCGGCGGGTATCGCGATCATGCTCGCGGTGATCTCGGTGAACCTCGTTGGCGACGGCCTGCGCTCGCAGCTCGATCCCCGGGAGCGTGAGCGATGACCGCCCTGCGTGAGGGCCGGCGCTCGACCGGCGACGCCCTGCTCTCGGTCAGCAACCTCTCGGTCGAGTTCAGAACCTCGGCGGGTCCGGTCCGCGCGGTCAACGGCATCAACTTCGACATCGCCGCGGGCGAGACGGTGGGCCTGGTCGGCGAATCGGGGTCCGGCAAGAGCGTGACCAGCCGGGCGATCATGGGCCTGCTGCCGCCGCGCACGTCGCGCGTCACGGGCTCGGTGACGCTCTCGGGCGACCAGCTCGTCGGCCTCTCGGAGGGCAGGTACCGCCGCATCCGTGGCGAGCGCGTGGCGATGGTCTTCCAGGATCCGCTCACGGCCCTCAACCCGCTGCTGCGGGCCGGCGAGCAGGTGGCCGAGGCACTCCGCTTCCACTTCGGTCTCTCAGGGGGCAAGGCGGCGGCGCGCACCCGCGACCTGTTCGCCGACGTCGGCCTGCCGGACCCCGACGCGATCGTGGCCAGGTACCCGCACGAGCTCTCGGGCGGCATGCGCCAGCGCGTGATGATCGCGATGGCCCTCGCCTGCGAGCCGGAGCTGCTGATCGCCGACGAGCCCACCACGGCCCTCGACGTGACGATCCAGGCCCAGATCCTCGAGCTGCTGCGGGAGCTCGTCCGCGATCGTGACATGGCCCTGCTGCTGATCACCCACGACCTCGGTGTCGTGCGCGAGCTGTGCGAGCGGGCGATCGTCCTGTACGCGGGCCGGATCGCCGAGCAGGCCCCGGTGGAGAGCCTCTTCGCGCAGCCCCATCACCCGTACAC
>JBAXFC010000313.1:0-5004 GCA_037140135.1 Chloroflexota bacterium | reverse complement strand
GTGACCGGCTGACCAGGGACATCGCGGTCAAGATCACCCTGGTACCGCCGGGCACGGGCGCCAAGCAGGCGTACGCCAAGGGCCTCAACGACAACGAGATCTCGCTCTACTCGGGTCACGCCCGGCGCGGCATCGGCCCCGACTTCGACGCGGACAAGTCGCCGGCCGAGAACTTCGTGATCGGCGTGGGCTCGGCGCTCCACAAGGCCGGTCGCGTCCAGGCCGCGGACGCGGTCGCCCAGAGCCACTACGTGATCGACAAGAAGAACGATCTCGAGGCGATGAAGGCGGCGGGCACCTGGGACGCCGAGAAGTACCGGGTCTGGTTCTTCAACGCCTGCACCTCGATCGCCTATTTCGACGAGCTCCGGGGCGGCCTGCTGCCCGACAAGATGGACACCCACAACCTGGACCTGTTCGGGACCAACCAGTCGGTGCCGGTCGCCGCGGGGATCGCGCCGATCCTCGCCAACCTCGAGGGGATCCTGGGCGCCAGGACGATGGAGCAGATCGTGGTCAGCATGCAGACGGCGACCGTCACGGCCATGCGCGAGGCCATGATCAAGAAGGGGCTCAGCGGCACGGAGCTCGAGGCGATCATGGCGAAGTACGCCAAGACGATGTACGAGCGCGACGGCGCCGGCGACAACCAGGTCGCGACGCCGTAGGCCGGCGCGGGCGCCGCGTCAGCCGCCCGGCAGCACCCGTCCGCGGGCGAGCTCGCGGTCCCCGTCGTCCGTGAGGCGCCAGGCCCAGCCGCCGCCATCGGAATCGTGAGCGTCGGAGAGGCGCCATGCCCGGGCGACCAGCCGGTCCCCGGGTTCGGCCGCCACCAGGTATTCCACCCGCACCCGCCGCGGCACCTCGGCCAGCGCGGCAGCGCCCTGGTCGCCGGCCACGAGCACCGCCTCCTCGAGGTAGTCCACGTAGACCGCGTTGTTCACGTGCCCGTTGGGATCGAGGTCCCGCGGCCGGACCACGGACCGGATCGCGATCGCCTCCGCGGGGGCGCCGGGCAGCGGCACCCGGCCAGGCTCGAACGGATCGGGCGGCGTCTCGAACACCAGCGGCAGCTCCGGCGGCACCCGCCCCGGGAGCCCGCGCGCCAGGTCGATCATCACGAAGTCCGTGTGGCTCCAGAACGCAGGGGTCCCGTCCTCGAAGCGCGCGTCGGTCCGCCGGCGCGACCAGACCCGCCGGAAGCCGCTCACCTGCGTCGTGACGATGAGCGGGGCTCCGGACGGGATCGGGGCGACGATCGCCAGCTCGCCCGCGCGGACCACCCAGGCCACCCCGCGCTCCTCGTACCAGGCCCGCGTGAACCCCAGCGAGTCCGAGTGCCGCCAGGCCATGTCCAGCGCATAGCGCAGGAGCGCGGAGGCCCGGACCAGGCCGTCCGCCCCGCACTCGTCGAACCGCACGCGATAGGGGGCCGCCAGGAGGTTGGGCGGCCGCGATCCGCTCATGCCGGCTTGCGACCGGCCAGCCGGTCCAGCCCCTCGATCGCGATCAGCTTGAGGGCATCGAGTGCCACGGGTCCCTTCTCGCGCACGAGCCGGACCTCGCACGAGCGCCGGGCATCGAACACCACGAGGCCCACCAGGAGCCGCCCGTTCTCCTCGACCGCGCCGCGGCGCGCGTCATCGAGCTGGTGGATCACATCGGCCTTGATCCCGCGCGCGCCCCACTTGCAGTCCCACGCCTCCGCCGCACCGTCGCGTTCCACGGTCACGTCGTAGGGGTGGATCTCGGTCGGGCGGCCGTCGAACAGGATCCGGCGCTCGCGCTTGACGGGAGCGGTCCGTATGACGAGCAGGCGCTCCGTGAGCGCCTCCACGATCGCGCCGCGGAACTGGGAGCGGGTCTGCTCCCCGCGATCGGCCACTTCGAGCGACGTGGCCAGGATCGCCTCGGAGCG
The DNA here is from genome assembly GCA_037140135.1 of Chloroflexota bacterium. Taxonomy (GTDB): domain Bacteria; phylum Chloroflexota; class Limnocylindria; order Limnocylindrales; family CSP1-4; genus CAIXZV01. The sequence goes on along the minus strand of JBAXFC010000313.1, from coordinate 3,086 downwards.
GTCGCGGACCGGGTCGCCCGGCGCCGGAGCCACCGGCCCGAACAACGTCGGGAACATCGTCCGCCAGGTGGCGGGATCACCCGACTCGCCGTTCATCACGGCCCGCGCGAGGACCCGCTGGACCGTCGTCGCGGCAGCCAGGAGATCGGCGGCACGGGCGACGAGCGGATCAGCCTGGATGTGGGCGTAGACGATGGCGCGGCCATCGGGCCGGGCGTCCTGGAAGCGCATCAGGCGGCCTCGCCGATCGAGGCCAGTGCGATCTGCGGCAGCGTCGAGAGCCAGTCGATGGCGCGGTGGGGATCGGTGACGAGGCCGGCCTCGGCGACCAGCGCCTCGATCGCGGCATCGGCGCCCGCGGGTGCGGCCTCGGTGCCCCGGGCGGCGGAGACGGCCGCGATGCGCGCCTTCCAGACCGTGCCGAGGTCCGTGACGTACTGGTACTCGTCCGCGACGGGCTCCGCGGTGGCCGCAAGCGTCTCGAAACCCTCGAGGGCGCGGCTGAGCAGGTCGGCGATGGTGGACATGGCGGTGAGCGTACGCCACCCCGGCCCTGCGGGCGATGGCGGGCGATGGCGGGCGATGGCCGCAGGTCAGGCGGGCTCGGCCGCCCCGGACAGCGCGGAGGCGGAGATCGCGCTGCGCGTTGCCAGCCGCTGCTCGCCCTCGCGGACCAGGCGCTGCAGCGAACGCCGTCCTCCCTCGTCCCAGCGCGTGGAGTACGTCTGGGTCGCGCGCCTCCGGATGTCGTACCCGGTCTGGCGGTCACCCGCCTCCTCCAGCCGCGCGACCACGTCGAGCGCGGACCGGTAGAGCAGGGGCAGCTGCTGGGCGGGCGTCAGTTCCTCCATGCCCCGAGGGTGCGCCATGCCGGACGCGCCCGGCATGACCGGGAGGTCCGGTACCCGGCTGCCATCAGTCCCGGTGCAGGTCGCGCCCGGCCGCGGATGGCGGCGGTTCGGGACGCCACACGCGCTGGTATCGTGGCGGCCGCCGGACCGCCGTCAGGGTCGGGCATTCGCAGAGGGAGCCCGTGCACGAGCCCAGCGCGCTGACCTGGAACCTCCTCCTCCTGCTGGTGGTCATCGCCGTGGGCCCGTTCCTCGCGGAGCGCGCGAAGCTGCCCGGGATCATCGGCCTGCTGATCGGCGGCTTCCTCATCGGGCCCACCGGCATCGGGCTGCTCAACGGCTCCGGCACCGTGGAGTCGCTGGGCCACATCGGCCTCCTCTACCTGATGTTCGTGGCCGGGCTCGAGCTCGACCTCAACGTCTTCGCCCGCCTCAAGAACGCCGCCATCACCTTCGGTCTGGTGACGTTCGCGCTGCCGCTCGCGGTGGGGACGGTCGCCGCCCGCCTGCTGGGGTTCGACTGGCCTGCCGCGATCCTGATCGGCTCGCTCTGGGCGTCCCACACGCTGGTCATGTACCCCATCGTCCAGCGCTTCGGGCTCGCCGCCGACCCGGCCGTCGCGACCACGGTCGGCGCGACCGTGATCACCGACACGCTCGCCCTGCTCATCCTCGCGATCATCGCCGGTGGCGTCGGCGACGGCGGCGGGCTGGCCTCCAACCTGCTCCTGCTCGTGGGCCTGGGCGCCCTCGGCCTCTACTGCATGTTCGTGCTCACGGCCGTCGGCCGGTGGTTCTTCGCGGGCCTCGGGCAGGACCGCGGCCTGCGCTTCGTGTTCATCATGGCCGCCTTCCTCTCCGCCTCGGTCGTGGCCGAGATCGGCGGCATCGAGGGCATCGTGGGCGCCTTCTTCGCGGGCCTCGCGCTCAACCGGATGGTCCCCAACGGCGGCCCGCTGATGGAGCGGGTCGAGTTCTTCGGCGGCGCGCTGTTCATCCCGGCGTTCCTGGTCTCGGTCGGGCTGCTGATCGATCCCAAGGTGCTGCTCGACCTGCGGACCTGGCAGCTGGCGGCGGTCTTCACCGTGGCGCTGGTCCTCGGCAAGGGCGGCGCCGCGCTGATCATCGGACGACTGCGGCACTTCAGCACGCTGCAGGTCCAGCTGGTCTTCGCGCTCTCCCTCTCGCAGGCTGCGGCGACGCTCGCGGCCACCACCGTGGGCCGGGACGTGGGCCTGTTCGGCGACGACGTGGTCAACGCGGTGGTCGTCGTCATCGTGGCCAGCCTGTTCGTCTCGTCGGTCCTGGCCGCGCGGGCAGCCTCCCGGATCGCACCCCCGGGGCGCGAGGGCCGGCCGCTGGGCACCGCGGTCCTGGTCGCGCTGGAGGACGCGGAGACGGCGGGGCGTCTCGCACCTGTGCTCGCGCGTATCGTCCGCGCCGACGGCGGCGTCCTGATCCCCGCGCACGTGGTCGCCGACGCCGAGGACGGCCGGAGTCTCGAGGAGGCCCGGGTCACCGCGAGGGCGATCGACGAGACGGTCCGCAAGGCGGGGCTCGAGACCGATCCGAGCCTGCGGGTGGCGGGCTCGATCCGCCAGGGGATCCGCAACGAGATCTCGGAGCGGGATGTCTCGCTGCTCGTGGTGGCACGCCATGGGGCACTGAAGCCCCAGGACTTCCTGTTCGGCGGGACGGCCGAGGAGATCATCGCGGCCTCGCCCGTGCCGACGCTCGTGGTCGAGGCAGACGGCACACCGGTCAGGCGGGTGCTGCTGCCGATCCGGCCTGCCGACCTGTCGCCGGGACGCATCGCCGCCACCCGGCTCGCGGTCGTCGTCGCCAACCACTTCGAGGCATCGGGGCTGCCGATGATCGTCGGCGTCCCCGACCCGGGTGCGCTCCCGGCTGATCTCGGCCTCGCCTCCGATGCCGGTGTCGTGCAGCTGGCGGGCGGCCGGGCGCGCTGGATCGCCGAGGGCGCGGTCCCGGGCGACCTCGTCATCCTCCCCGGAGGCGGGGGCGGGCGCGTGTTCGGCATCGATGCGGCGCGGGTCGCCGCGATGCCGGGCGTCACGGCCGGGGTGGTGGTGGAGCCGTTCCACGCCACGGGTCTTGCCGGGGGCCGCGACATCGGCGGCACCGTGGTCGTCGGCCGGACGGCCTGATCGAGGCAGCGGCCGGCGCGCGGTCAGTCGCCCCGGCGCGCGGTCAGTCGCCCCGGTGGTGCCCGGA
>JBAXFC010000312.1:0-5010 GCA_037140135.1 Chloroflexota bacterium | reverse complement strand
GGATCGGGAGACCACCGTGAAGACCAAGCAGACGGGCAGCGGCGAGCACATCGGCCAGGGCATGACCGGCACCGGTGGCGACTTCCTCGACCAGAACGACGTCGAGGGCCACGTGGCCAAGCGCGACGACGCGGGCGACGGCATCCACATGAAGCTCCCCAAGGGCATCGAGGACGAGGCCCGGTCCAGGGACGTCGAGGGGCACCGTGCCCGCAGCGGAGCGCTCGAGGGCGAGGGCATCCACATGAAGCTCCCCAAGGGCATCGGCGACGAGGCCCGCACTGCGCGCGACGGCGACGATGTCGAGGGGCACCTCTACCACGGCGGCCCGACGACCCAGGGCGAGGCCCGGAGCAAGGGCAGCGACAACCTGGGGTCCCGCTCCAAGGACATCGAGGGCGAGGGCATCCGCCGGTACTAGCCCCGAACTCCACCTCCGTCGAACAGCCGGCACCGTCGGGGAGCCGGCTGTTCGATTCCTAGCGGGCGTTGTCCGCGGTGGCCGCCAGGAGCGCCTTGGTCTCGAACGGCGTGATGCCCGGGTGCGCAGCCCGGATCCGCGCCGCTAGCCCTGCGATGTGCGGCGCGGCAAAGCTGTTCCCCGTCACCACCATCCGCGTCCCGCCGCGCCAGGCGACGTCCACGTCGAGCCCGTGCGCCCCGAACTCCACCGGTGGCGCTGGGTTGTAGAACCATCGTTCCACGGCATCGACGTCGTGCGCGGCCACCGAGACCACCGCCGCGAACAGCGACGGGTACGAGGCGACCGAGACGTTGTTGGCGGCCGAGACCAGCAGCACGTTGCGGAAGTAGGCATCGTCGGCGAGCTGGTGCAGCGTGGCGAACCAGTCCTCCGAGCGCGAGGAGAGCGAGAGGTTGACCACCGAGGCGCCCGATGCCTCGATCGCCCACTGGAGACCGGTGGCGAAGGCGCCGCCGTTGCCGCGGTTGTCCGGCCCCAGGACGCGGACCGAGACGATCTCCGCCTCCGGCGCAAGGCTGTGGATGATGCCCGCGCAGGCCGTCCCGTGACCAACCACATCGAGGTCGGCCGCCGGCACGACGTCCCAGCCGTCGTCGCGCCGCTCCACGGCCACCGACTCCACCAGGCGTCCGCCGACGGCCGGGTGCGAGCCTTCCACCCCGGAATCCACGATGGCCACCCGGATGCCCCGACCGGACGCGTCGCCGAAGGCCCACGCCCGGTCCGCCCGGCCCCACGGCCCGTGCCGGTCCAGGCGGGCCCGCCGGTCCCCGGCGAACGGCTCGCTCCAGGCGGGGAGGTCGGTCACCGGCGGAAGGAGCGCGCGGCCGGGCGGGCGCCGCGCCGGGCGAGGGCATCGAGGATCTCCACCACCAGGGCGACCTGGTCCGGGGCGGCGTCACGGGCGCGGGCAACGGCATCAGCAAGCGCCCAGAGGCGCCCGCCCTCATCGCCATCGAGCCCCAGGGTGATCCCGGCCACGGCCGCATCGAGCGCCGCGCGATCCGCCTCCGGGTCCGCGGCCAGGCGCGCGAGCGTCGCCCGAAGGAGCTCGGCCACATCCCGCTCCACCCGGCTGGCGCGGATCGCGACCGCGGCCTGGCGGGCGAAGACCGACGCGAGGTCCAGGTCGCGCAGGCCGAAGCCGCCGTCGCCGCGGCGGTCCAGGACCTCGAGCACGCCGATCGTCCCCGCGTCATCGAGCAGCGGGACCGCCAGGATGGACCGCGGGACGTAGCCCGTCCGCTCCGCCGCGCCCCGGTCGAAGCGGGGGTCCGCAGCCACGTCGCTCACCGCGAGCGGCTGGCCGGTGGTGAAGACGTACCCCGCGATCCCCTCGCTCGACGGGAAGGCGAGGCCCACGGCTCCCTCCCCCGCCGTTCCCGCGGCAACCCGGATGACCAGCCGGTCCGACGCCGGATCGTGGAGGGCGATCGAGGCGGCCTCCGCGTCGAACAGGGTGACGGTGGCCTCCACCACCGAGCGCAGGACCGCCTCGCCGCCCGGCGGCTCCAGGCGTCGCGAGGCCGCGGCCCGCGCGGCGACCGCCTCGAGGGCGTGGAGGATGACCGTCTCCCGCGGCTCGCTCATCGGCCTGCCTCGTGTGTGAGTCGCCCGAGGTCCGGGACGACGAGGATGTCGTGGTCCGTGCGCACGATCCCTCGGGCCGCAAAGTCCGCGAGGAGCCGGTTCACCGACTCCCGCGACCCGCCGACCATGCCGGCGAGCTCGGACTGCGTGTACCGGCGGTCGAGCCGGATCTCGCCTGGCGCGGCCTCGCCGTCCGGGGAGGCGGCCATGGCCAGGGCCGCGATCCGCTGGGCGAGCCGCGCCCGCAGATCGAGGAAGTGGAGCGATTCCACGTGCCCGGTGAGCCGGCGCAGCTCGCCCGCCAGCGATGCCACCAGCGCCCGACGCAGGCCCGGCTGCGCCTCGAACAGCCGCTCGAAGTCGGCCCGGGCGAGGCAGAGCGTCTCGACGGGCTCGAGAGCCACGACGGTGGCGGAGCGCGGCCGTCCGTCGAGCAGCGTCAGCTCCCCGAAGAAGTCGCCGGGACCCAGGGTGGCGATGATCGCGGGCTCCGCGGCGTCCGGCGACGGCAGCACGACCTTGACCGAGCCCGCGGCAACCACGAACAGGGCATCGCCCGGGTCACCCTGGTGGAAGACCGTCTCCTCGCGCTTGAAGCGGCGGGCACGGAGCGATGCCACGCAGGCGTCCATCGAGGCGGCATCGAGCCCGGCGAACAGGACGCAGCGCGCCAGCGCCTCCCGGGCAAACCCCTGATCGATCACGCGAACCTCCCCTGCGCGATGCGGAGGCCCATGGTAGCCGCCTTGGCCGTACACTTCCGGCCTGTCCTCGCGTCCCCGGGGCCGCCGCATCTGCGTGCTCCCGAGGCCGGGGCGCCGACTCGGGGTCTTGGGAGGAAACCATGCGGCGAACATCAGCCCATGTATCGGCACGGGTGGCACCGTGAGCGCGGCCGGGGTGGCCGCCCCCGCGAAGGTCTCGGCCCTCGCGGTCTTCCGTCGGCGGGACTTCGTCCTCCTCTGGCTTGCCCAGCTGGTCTCGATGGCGGGCTCCGCCCTGACGGACCTCGCGGCCGGCATCTACGTCTACAACCAGACGCAGTCCGCGTTCCTGGTGGGCGTGACACTGATGGCGACCGCGGTGCCGAGCCTGGTCGTCGGCCTGATCGCCGGCGTCTTCGTGGACCGCCACGACCGGCGCAAGGTCATGATCGCGAGCAACCTCGCGCAGGGCCTGATCGTGGTCACGATCCCGTTCCTGCTCGGCGTGAACGTGGCGCTGCTGTTCGCCGCGATCCTGCTCAACTCCGGCGTCAAGATGTTCTTCGACCCCGCGTACGAGGCGCTGATCCCCGAGATCGCGAGCGACGAGGAGTTGACCGCGGCGAACGCGTTCCTCCAGATCGCCTCGTTCGGCTCCACCGCCATCGGCTTCGCGGGGGCAGGCCTCCTGGCCGCCATCGACATCCGGCTCGCGTTCTGGATCGACGCCCTGACGTTCCTGTTCTCGGCCGGCTGCGTCGTCCTGCTCAAGGTCAAGGGCGAGGTCAAGGCACCCGAGGAGCCGGCCTCGGTCGGGCTGGTGGTCGCCAACCTGCGACTGGGCGTCCGGACGATCGCCCAAACGCCGATGCTGCGCTCGCTGTTCCTGCTGGGTGCGCCGGTCTTCTTCTCGTTCGGCCTCTGGAACGTCCTGCTGCTGCCGATGGCGATCAAGGTCCTCGGGGCCTCCCAACTGGAGTACGGCATCCAGGAGGGCCTCACCTCGGTCGGCTTCGTCTTCGGCAGCCTGTTCATGGCCCGCTACGCGGGCCGGCTGCCGATCGGGATGTGGATCTTCGTGGGCTCGATCGGCATGGGTGTGGCCGGGATCCTGTACGGGATGGCGACCAGCATCTGGATCGGCATCGTCTGGGTGATGGCGAGCGGCTTCTTCAACTCGCCCTCGGCCGTGGCCCGCCAGACGCTGCTCCAGCGCAACACCCCGCGCGAGTTGCGCGGGCGGGTCTTCTCCGCGATGTTCGTGATGCGCGACGTGATCTTCCTCGCGGGCATGGCGGGTGCCGGCCTCGCGGACATCATCGATGTCCGGCTGCTGATCGTGGCCGCCTCGGCGATCCTGATCGTCGTGGGCCTCGCCTCCCTGCTCGCACCCGGCATCGGCCGGCCGCGCGCCGAGTGGCGGCGTGGCCTCGTCGCCCTGCGCGCCGCGCGTTCCGGCTCCCTGGGCACCGTGCGCCCGGCGACGGATGCGGACTTCGAGCTGCTGGCGGGACGACTGGCCACGTTCACGCTGCTCAACACGTCCCAGCGGGCCGCCTTCATGCGCGACGCCCTGGTGCGTGACGTGCCCGAGGGTGCCCGCGTGGTCACCCACGGCGACAAGGCGACGGCCGCCTACTTCATCCTCGACGGCGAGGCGGCGGCAGGCGTCCCGGAGGCGGACGGTGCGTACCGCGGTCTGTCCGTGATGACCGGCGGCGACTTCTTCGGCGAGATCGCGGCGCTCACCGGCAGCCCGCGGACCGCCGACGTGGTGGCGGTGCTGCCGTCCACGCTGCTCGAGGTCCCCGCCGATGCCCTGCGCGGCGCGATGGCGGTACCGGAGGTGAACAAGCTGCTGCTCGACACGCTGGCCACCCGGCTGATGCGCACGAACCAGCCTGACCTGCCGCGGCTTGCGTCGATGGACCAGGCCGCGCTGCGGGACCTGCGGACGAAGGCACCCACCGTTGAACCGCTGTCCAAGGCGTACGCGGAGCCCTGATCCGAGGGTCGGCCGGGAGCGGCCGGGAGCGGCCGGTCAGCTCACCCCCTCGGGACGGGGCGCATCGGGTAGACGCCGATCACGACCGGGGTGACCGGGTCCAGCGAGAGCTCGTAGCCCACGTCGCCGCTGGCGAGCAGCTCGCCCATGAGCTGCCCCTCGGCAGCGGGCATCCCGATGAACAGCAGGTGCTCACCGACGCGGATCGGGGTGACATCGTCATCTGC
>JBAXFC010000311.1:0-5040 GCA_037140135.1 Chloroflexota bacterium | reverse complement strand
CCACCAGACTTGGGGAGGTCGTGGCGGTGGTCCGCGGTCCTTGGCATTCCCGGATGCTCGTGCTCGTGGCGGTCGCGCTCCTGATCGGACAGGTCGTGTACGTCGCGCCAGCCCTCGCTGCCGACCCGTCCACGCCGGTCGCGAGCGACGTGCCCGCTCCGGTCGAGGTGCCACCCACCGCGACGCCGTCCGCGAGCCCGGCACCCATGCCTTCGCCGATGGTGCCGCCGGCACCGAGCGCTGGCCCGATGCAGACGGCTGCCCCGACGGCGACCCCGGTCGTGGCCCCCGCTCCCAGCCCGACACCGGAACCGTCGCCGTCCGATGGCACGATCGGCCTGCTGCCGCCTCTGCCCGCCGGCGCGACCGAGATCGTGACCCAGCGGACGGACACCAGCCGGACGTACAAAGACGGCTCGGGCAAGACCGTCACCGAGCTCTACACGAACCCGGTCTACTACCGCCCCGACGGCAACACGGCGCTTGAGCCCGTGCGTCTCGGCTACCAGCGCGCAAGCGACGGCAAGGGAGCCGTGTCGGGCAAGGCACCGATGAAGGTGACCGTCACCCCGGCGACGGATCCCACGGGCTTCCTCACTGTCGAGAGCGGCGGCTACACCATCCGCTACCGCCCGCTCACCACCAAGGGCCTGCCTGCCGATGCTGCCGACGCGACCGCGATTGACGGCGGTGCCGCCGACCTTCGGGACGTCATCCCGGGCGTCGACCTGCGCGTGCTCGCCCGCTCGCGCACCGCATCGGTGTTCTTCATCCTCGACCGCGCGTCTGATGCCACCAAGCTCCAGTTTGCGATCGATGCCCCCGGGCTGGCCGCCGTCGTCAACGCCGATGGCCAGGTCGTGTTCACGGATGCCGCAGGTGTCGAGGTCGCCCGGATGAGCCATCCCTGGGCGATGGACTCGACCCCCGATACCGTCGGCCTCGGCTCGGGACGGATGACCGGTGGCGTGAACGTGGCGATTGCCGGCAAGGCCTCGCCCTTCACAGCCACGGTCACGGTTGACGCCGCCTGGCTCAAGGACGCGGTGTACCCGGTCTACGTCGACCCCACCCTCGCGCTCGCCGACACCTCGAGCTCCGACGACGCGTTCGTCAACGCCGGCAACAACATGGTCTACGGCGAGTACTGCCGGCCCGACTCCCCCTACTACTGCGAGCTGTGGCTGGGCCAGAGCCCGGCGCCGACAACCGACGTGGCGAGCGTGTTCATGAAGTGGAGCGCGAGCCTGTTCACGGGGCTCGGCTTCGACACCGCGTCGCTCCAGGTGTTTCCGTACCACCAGTACATGCATTCGACCCCCAAGAACACCTGGGTCTGGCAGGTCGGCGCCACCAGCTGGAGCGAGTCGACCCTCAAGTACAGCAACCGACCCGGGGTAACGGGATCTGCCCGCACGGGAGACACGGCCGAGGACACCTGGAGCAGCATCAACATCCTGCCGATCGTGCTGGAGTGGGCCGCCAACGAGGATCCGAACAACGGCATCCGGATCGACGAGAACGGCAACAACTATTACTACTGGAAGCGGCTGATCAGCGTCGAGCAGTCAGGGTCGTATGTCCACGTCCCGCGCATCGTCTACACCAGCCACTCGCTCTCCGCGTCTCCCACGCCGGTGACGACCGTCAACCCGGGCGACGTCCTGCACTGGACGTACGCGAACAGCGCGTCCAAGGCCCAAACCCAGTACGACGCGCGGATCACAACCGACGCCGGCTGCAGCGCTTCCATCGTCGCCTCGAGCGGCAAGGTGAGCCAGTCGGTCGCTGCCGGCGGCACTGGCACTTGGACCGTCCCCGCCCTCACCGACATGACCCGCTACTACTGGTGCGTGCGGGTGAGCGATGGCACGGGCTGGAGCGCCCGGACCACCGCGTCCACCTCGTTTGTCTACGACGCCAGGATGGCAGGATCGGAGCGCTACTTCACTTCTGTCCCGTTCGACCTCGGCGGCGACTGGGACCTCGACGTCGCCGTGCACAACGGCGAGGCGCGCCTCCATCGCGGCCTGTTCTCGATCCCGTCATACGGTCCTGGCCAGGCGCTCGAGCTCACCTACAGCTCGGCCAACACGGACATCGGCGGGCCCTTTGGCAGGGGCTGGTCGAGCAACCTCACCCAGACCCTCACCGTCAACGCCACGACCGGGCTTGCGACCTGGAAGCGCGCTGACGGCGGACGCACCGCCTTCATCGGGTCCGACGCGGCGTGGACGACGGTGCCGGGCCACTTCGAGACGCTGGCGCGCGTCGGGACCGAGTACGTCGTCATGGCGCCCGATCATGCCTCGCTCGTGTTCGATGCCGCGACCGGGCACCTCAAGCGGATCGTCGATCGCTTCGGCCTGGCGCTCACGATCGTGTGGGTGGGCACGACCAGCATCACCGCGACCGACGTCACCGGCCACGCGACGGCTCTGACGCTCACGGGCACCGCGCCCAACCAGCTGTGGACGGTCACGGACTCCGCGGGCCGAACGTGGACGTTGGCGCTCGGCACCATGCTGACCCGGATCACTGACCCCGAGCTCCATTCGACCAGCTTCGAGTACGACACGAGCTCACGGCTGACCCGGATCAGGCGGATGCGGACCCCCTTCGGGGGCGTCGCGACCGAGGGCGTCTGGGAACTCGGCTACGACACGTCAGGCCGCGCGATCACGGTCGCCGACCCGATCGGGGGCGCCGCCGATCGCGCGACGATCGAGTACCTCGCGGACCGGACTACGGTGACCTGGCCCCGCGACGTCGCAGACGTCGTGCCGCCGTCGGTGAGCCGGTACCGCTTCGATGCGGCGCACCCGCGCTGGGTCGCCTCGGTCGAGCGCTTCGTCACCCGCACCACCGCCATCCCGCCGGTCAGCTGGACGACTTCCTTTGGTCACGATGCTGCGGGCAACGTCACCAGCGTCACGAGCCAGGTCGATGCCACGCACACGGTGGCGTCGAGCTCGGTCTTCGACAGCGCAGGCTTCGCCACCAGCGAGACCGACCCGCTCGGGATCGTCACCACCTACACCTATTCGGGTGACGGGTACCACGACCTGCGCATCAAGCGGATCACGGGTGTCGGCACCCCCGTGCTGACCACCACCACCGCCTACGTGCTCGATGCGCACCGGGTCTGTCGGGAGGTCCGCCAGCCAACCGTCGATCCCCTGACGATCACCTGCACGAGCTCCCTGCCGTCGGCAGCGCCCGACGCCGACGTTGACGCCCGCTACGGCTGGGACACCCACAACCAGATGACCAGCCAGACCGACCCCCTGGGCGTCGTGACGGCCTTCGGCTACGACACCTACGGCAACCAGACCTCCGCGACACAGAACTACGTTCTTGGCCAGCCGGCGACGGAGAGCCGGAACGTCACCACGAGCTACACGTACGACGTGGCCGGGAACGTGAGCTCGGAGATCGCCCCCGTCAGCACCGCGGGCGGTGTCACCGTCACGACGACCTACGCGTACGACGCGCTGGGCCGGGGCGTGCTCCAGACCTACCAGGGCGACGCCGCCACCCCGTGGTCGCGGACCGCCATCACCTGGGACGAGTTCGGCGACCAGACGTCGACGACGACCAGCATCGGACCGGCGGGGACGTCCGCCCCGGCATCGTGGACCAACGTGTCCCGCACGAGCTCGGTCCTCGACGCGCTCGGCGACCCGACGAGGACGGACGCGATCACCTTCGACTCGACCGGGGCGACAACGGCCACAGCGACGACCACGATGGTCGTGGACCTCGCCGGCGACGTCCTGAGCGCGACCGACCCCAACGGTATCGCGACGACCGCAACCTTCGACGGCCTCGGCCAGGTCGTCACCGAGACGGATGGCGCGACGACGTCGCACGCCTACAACGGGCTCGGCCTGGAGACGTCGACCATCGCCCCCGGCACGACTGGCGGCACGCTCACGACGTCCCAGGCGTACGACGCGGATGGCAACCCGGTGAGCCTCGAGGAGGTCGACTCCGTCGATGGCTCCGATGCCATGACCATCTACGCGTACGATGGCTTGGGCCGCCTGCGAACGACCACCGATCCGAGCGATCTGGCCACGACCCGAACGTACGATGCCCTGGACCGGGTCACGAAGCTCGTGGTGGGCGACTCGGTGACCGACACGACCTACGACAAGGCCGGCAACCCCGTCGACGTGCTCGGCCCATACACCAGCGGCGAGTCCCCGGCCAACGCCCCCACGACGTCGAACGCCTACGATGCCCTGGGCCGGCAGACGGCCGAGACGACCGAGGACGGGACCGCCCAGACGGTCTACGACGCGGGGGGCGACACGATCGCCAGCGTCGACGAAGCCGGCGTCGTGACACGAACGGTCGTCAATGCCCAGGGCGAGACCGTGACGACGATCGAGAACTGCACGGACAGCGGGACGGCGCCGCCGGCGGATCCCGGTACGTGCGCCGGGGGCGGAATGTCGGACAGCGCCACCAATGTCGTGACCACCACCGCCTACAGCGCGACCGGCGCGTTGGTCGCCATCACGGTCACGAGTGCCGGCGTCACCAGCAAGACCACGTACGACGGCTCCGGGCGGGTGCTCACGACAGTGGACGATCTCGGCGGTCTGAACCGCACGACGACCCACACGTACGACCCCACGGGACGGGAGGTCAAGGTGGTCGGGCCCGACGGCGTCGCGACCGCGACCGTCTATGGCGCCGACGGCTACGTGTGCCGGACGATCCTGAACGCAACGATCGATCCGACCAGCCTCGCCAACCCCTGTTCGGATCCCATCGCCGCCAAGACCGCCACGGCCAACCTCGACACGCGGTACCTCTACGACGCCGAGGGCAACCTCATCGACCAGATCGCGCCCAACGGCACGAAGACCCACGACACCTATGACGCGAGCGGCAACGTCCTGACCGAGACGACTGACTACCGGCCGGGCTACTCGGGACCGGACGCCACCGTCAATGCCGTCACCACCCACCAGTACGATGATGCGGAGCGCGAGGTCAAGGTGGTCGATCCGACCGGAACCGCGACGG
>JBAXFC010000310.1:0-5054 GCA_037140135.1 Chloroflexota bacterium | reverse complement strand
GCTGGGTGCAGCCAACCCGTTCGCCGTGGACGAGTACCGCGCCGTCCGCGACCGCCTCGAGACCCTCGACGCCCAGGACAAGGACCTGCGCGACGCCATCGCCAGGACGCGCGCCCTGATCGCGGACCTCGACGTCCTGATCGCCACCCAGTTCCGGACCACGTTCGCCGCGCTCGAGGTGGCCTTCGACAAGCGGTTCGGCCAGCTGTTCGGCGGCGGCTTCGCGAAGCTGACCCTGACCGATCCCGCCGACCTCTCGACGACCGGTGTCGAGATCACCGCCCGTCCGCCCGGCAAGAAGCCGCAGGCGCTCAACATGCTCTCGGGCGGCGAGCGGACGCTGACCGCGGTCGCGCTCCTGTTTGCGATGCTCGAGGTGCGTCCGGCGCCGTTCTGCGTGCTCGACGAGGTGGACGCGGCGCTCGACGAGGCCAACGTGAGCCGCTTCACCGACGCCCTGCGCGAGCTCACCGCCACCACCCAGTTCATCGTGATCACCCACAACCGCGGCACCGTCGAGGCCGCCGACGCCCTCTACGGGGTCACCGTCGGCGACGACTCGGTCAGCCGCGTGATCAGCCTGCGCCTCGACGAGGCACAGGCCATCGCCGACAACCGCCGCACCGAGGCCCGCACGGTCCTCGCCGGCGGCGCAGGCTGACGGAGGTCCGGAGTGCGCTTCTTCCGTCGCGGCACGTCGAAGGATGACCAGCCCGAAGTGTCCGAACCCGTCGTCGGGCCCGAGGTCGAGGCGGAGACGCCCGCCCCCGCGGACGACCTGATCGGCGACGAGTGGCAGGCTTCCGCGCCCGCCGAAGTGCCGTCGTTCGAGCCTTCGGCGCTCGGGCTCGACCTGACACCGGCACCGGATGCCGTCCTCGGCCAGGTCGCCGTGCCGGAGGCCGCCCCGATTGTCTCGCCGTCCAGCGTGGAGCCCGCGCCGGTGCCGGCCGCTTCCGCCGCACCCCAGTGGGCCTGGGGTGCCGACTACAGCCCCGAGAAGGCCGACGCCATCCGCCGCGAGCGCGAGCACGCAGCCCTCGAGGCCGGCCTCGAGAAGTCCCGGACCGGGTTCGGCGCCCGGCTCCGGAGCGCCTTCGGCGGTGGCAACACCGCAGACTGGGAGGAGATCGAGGAGATCCTGATCACCGGCGACGTGGGCGCGAGCCTGTCCATCGCCCTGGTCGAGCGGGCGCGCAAGCGCCGGGACATGACGCCCGAGGAGGCCGTCCGCACCGAGCTCGCCGGACTCCTGACCGCGCGCGACGCCGACAGCTGGGAGCCGGTGCCGGCCGTGGAGGGCGCGCCCGCCATCGTGCTCGTCGTCGGGGTCAACGGCACCGGCAAGACCACGACGATCGGCAAGCTCGCGGCCCGCGAGCGCGCGAAGGGGCGGCGCGTCGTCATGGCGGCCGCCGACACCTTCCGCGCCGCCGCCATCGACCAGCTCCGGATCTGGGCCCAGCGCACCGACTCGGAGATCGTCGCCCACGCCCAGAACGCGGACCCCGCGGCCGTCGTCTACGACGCGCTCGACGCCGCCATCGCCCGCCATGCCGACATCCTCATCGCCGACACGGCCGGCCGCCTGCACACCAAGTCCAACCTGATGGACGAGCTGTCCAAGATCCGCCGCGTGATCGACAAGCGCCTCCCGGGCGCCCATGTCGAGACCTTCTTCGTGCTCGATGCCACCACCGGCCAGAACGGCCTCGTCCAGGCCAAGGCCTTCCACGAGGCGGCAGGCCTGTCGGGCGTGGTGCTCACCAAGCTCGACTCGACGGCGAAGGGCGGCATCGTGTTCGCGATCGAGAAGGAGCTCGGCGTGCCGGTCCGGTTCGTCGGGGTGGGGGAGAAGGCCGAGGACCTGCTCCCGTTCGATCCCGAGGCCTTCGTGGCGGCGCTCTTCGACTGATCCTCGGAGTGCGCGTATAGTTGCCAGCGCAACTACCGTACCCGCCTGGAGCATGCCGCGTGAAGGTCGAGATCTTTTCGGACGTCGTCTGCCCGTGGTGCTACATCGGCAAGCGCCGGTTCGAGCGTGCGCTCGAAGCGTTCGACGGGGCCTCGGACGTCGAGGTCGAGTGGCGCAGCTTTCAGCTCAACCCCGACCAGCCGCGCGGGGCGGTGGGCAACCACGACGACCATCTCGCCCGCAAGATGGGCGTGTCCGTGGAGCGCGTGCGCGAGATTAACGAGCAGGTGACGGGGCTCGCCGCGGCCGAGGGGCTCGACTACCACTTCGAGACCTACAAGGTCGTCAACACGTTTGATGTGCACCGGCTGCTGCACTTCGCGAAGGCGAACGGCGTGGGCGAGGAGGCGGAGGAGCGCCTGCTGCGGGCGCAGCTCGTCGAAGGTGCCACGCTCGATGACATCGACACGCTCGTGGGCCTGGCCGGCGAGCTGGGGCTGGATACCGACGCGGCGCGCGCTGCCCTCGAGAGCGACGCCTACGCCGACGCCGTGACCGCCGACCTCGAGCTCGCGCGGGCCTTCGGGATCTCGGGCGTGCCGTTCTTCGTCATCGACCGCAAGTACGGGATCTCGGGCGCCCAGCCGCCCGAGGCCTTCCTGCAGGTCTTCGAGAAGATCCGCGACGAGGCCGCCGCCGCCGTCTGACCGGCGCGCCGCGGCCGCCATTCAGCGGCGCATGATCTGCCGGCCGGGCAAGCGTGGCATCCCGCCGATCCGGCCGAGTCCGTCGAGGAGCGGCGCTCCAGCGGGGCTGGTTTCATGCCCGACACTGTTCGGCAGCGAGGTTGGGTAGCCGGGTCCTGACACTGGCGCTCCCAGATCCCATCGGTGACGAGGTCCGTGATGAGGATCCGGCGCGATCTGCGTCCTGGCACGCCGAACCTCATCACTGGTGAGGTTCGTGATGAGGTCCCGATTCCCAGCCTCGCTGCCGAACAGTCATCGCCTTGACGCGTCCTGCATTAGTCTGACGGCATGCCCATGAACAAGATCCTGCGAACCCTCAACTCCCTGATCGGCGCCCGGATGTCAAAGTCCGGCCGCTTCGTTCAGATCGAGACGCTCGGCCGTACGTCCGGCCAGTGGCGCGCGACCCCGGTGGGGTACGTGCACGCCGAGGACGGCGCGCTCCTCGTGCGCGCGGGCCACGCGGACGCGCACTGGGCGCTCAACCTCCTTGCAAACCCCACGTGCCGCGCCTCGCTTCGCGGACAGACGCTCACCTACCGCGCCGAGCACGTCCTCGGGGATGCCCGCGACGCCGCCCTCCGCGCAATCAAGGACCGTTACGGCCGGGGGATGGAGGACCGGGCTGGCGCTGGGCCGGCCTTCCGGCTCGTTCCAGTCGAGGGCCAGTCCGCCGCCTGAGGGGTGCGTCGCCCGCGCGGCCGGTTGTTCCAAATCGTTGAGGTTTGAGAGGGATGAAACCCCCAACGATCTGGAACATCCGCGCGAGGCGGGGGTCGAGGCGAGTTCGATGGGCTGGGTCGCGGCTTCGGCGACTCCCTCGCCATCAAGGGGTCGACTGAATGACGCGGACGGCCGCGGAGCGGGCGCGGCTCAGCGAAGGGCCGCTCAGCGGACGAGCGCACCACAATGCGCGTCCACCCAGGCGCGTGACCGGCGGTTCTGGTCGGGGTAGCCGGCGTTCCAGACCCTGACATACGCCTCGAGCCCGGACTCGGCGCGGGTCCGCATCGAGACCAGGGCACGGTCGAGGAACGCGCCGAGGTGCTCCACGACGGCCTCGCGACGGACCTGGTCGAGCTCGTGGGCGTCGCAGAAGGCGCGGAACCGGGCGACCTGGTCGAGGCCGACGGCGCGCAGGGCGGGATCGATGTCGGCCGCGTCGCGCATCGGGATCCAGTGGCGTGCCGCGATCGCGATGTCCAGCAGCGGATCGGACGGGGCGGCGAAGTCGAAGTCGATGAAGGCGACGACGCGCCCGTCGCGCACGACGACGTTCTCCACGCACAGGTCGTTGTGGCAGACGATGGCGCTAGGGCCGGGAGCGGGGAGGTTTGCGCGATCCCAGGCGGCATCCGCGGGCGCCGCGAACGAGGCGGCCGCCACATGCAGCGCCCGCTGGAGCCGCGCGACGCCGAGGAGCACGTCCAAGCCGCCCACCCAGGCCGGGAAGGGTGGCATCCCGACATCGCCCTCGACGTAGGTCAGCTTCTCGCGGCCCTGGTCGTCGAGACCGAGGTGGCGGGGCGCGCCCTCGAAGCCGATGTCCTCGAGATGCCGCAGGAACGCGGCCACCGCGGCGCTCTGGGATCGAACCGGCCGGCGGACGGTGCCCCCGACACGGACCACCGCACCACCGGAGCCCATGCCGCCCGCGAGCGGATGCTCGACGAGATCGTCGGGGAGGTGAGTGCTCATCGGGCATCGGCATCGGCACCGGGGCCATCGTCGCCGCCGGCCTCGTCGCCGCCATCGATATCGGCCGGGCCCGGCCCATCGAGCGCCAGGAGCCCCCGCACCGGCGTCAGGTACATCACCGCCGCTCCCGCGAGCGCGAAGACCGGCGCGAGGAACGCCGCCCCGCGGAGCCCGATGATCTCGGCGATCACGCCGCCCGCGAGCGTCCCGGCGAGCTGCGCGCCCACCATCGCCACGCGGACCGTCGCGTTCACACGCCCGAGCTGCCGGTTGCCCACGCGGGCCTGGCGCACGGAGACCTCGGTGACATCGAACACGGTGACCGCCGTGTCGCCGATCAGCTGCTGGCCCAGCAGGCACGCGATCGCCACCAGCGGCATCCCGACCGGCGCCAGCGGGATGAGCAGGTTGCCGAAGGCCGCCACCGCCAGTGAGACGAGCATCACGCGCCCGAGGCCGAACCGGCCGCCGATCCGCTCGGTGAGGAGCGCCCCGGCCAGCGACCCGAACCCGCCGAGCGCCGCGACCACGCCGATGACAGCCGGGTTCAGCCCAAGCTCCCTCGTCACGAACAGCATCCACGTGGCCCCGAAGATGCCCCACATCGCTGCGAGGCCCATCGTCCCCGCGACCAGGCCGCGCAGGACTCCATCGCTGCGCACGATCCGGATGCCCTCGGCGATCTCGTGGAG
>JBAXFC010000309.1:0-5060 GCA_037140135.1 Chloroflexota bacterium | reverse complement strand
GTGCCATCATCAGCGACCAGCGCCGGTCGGGCTCCGGCCCGAGCGAGGAAGCGCACGCACGAGCGAGGAGCGGCTCGACTGCGACCGGCCCGATGCTCAGCGAGAGATGCCCGGCCTCGAGACGGGACACGTCCAGGATCCGCGTGACCAGCCCGTTGAGGTGCTCCGTCTCGAGCGTGAGGATCTCGAGCGGGCGCCGGCTCGACGGCGGCAGGTCCTCCCCGCCCTCGGCGATGATCTCGACGGCGCCCCGGATGTTCGTGAGCGGTGCCCGGAGCTGGTGGGAGACGAGGGACACGAACTCGGACTTGAGCCGGTCGAGCTGGCGCAGCTCGTCGTTGGCGTCCTCAAGCTCGTCGTTGGCATCGGCCAGCTGGGCGGTGGCGAGCTCGAGGTGCGTGGTGCGCAGGCTGATCCTGGTCTCGAGGTCCTGGTTCGATCTCTCAAGCTCTGCTGACGTGCGGGCGTAGGCGTCGAGCAACCGGACGACCCAGGACAAGGTCAGGAAGATCGCCACCGGCCCCACGAGCCCGAACAGCGCGGTCTCGCTGAAGAACGACGGCGAGACGTCCTCGGCCTCGATCCGGACGTGCTCGTTCCACTCGAAGAAGACCGCGATCGCGAACAGGGCGATGGGCAGGACCCAGCGCAGGATCCGCAGGAGGCGGGCAGCGGATTGGACCGGTGGTTGCGAACGACGCACGATCGAAGCGCTCAGGCAGGTGTTCCTTCCGCCCGGAATGCTCGCACAGCGTGACCGTCGGCAACACGGGCCACCGGCTGTTGCGACGCATTCGCGACATTCCGGGTGTCCCGGCCCGGAAGACAGGTCCGGAACCCGCTCGGAACGGTCACGACGCGGCCACAACCTTGCCCCAACCGCAACGGATCGTGCCCGGCCGGATGCGGGATTCCCGCCGCTCCGCTCCCTAGCATCCGCCCACGGCGTAGCCCCGTTGCGGCCGCCGTCGGGAGAGACAGAGAGGGAGAGACCCATGTTGGCGACCACGACCGGCGGGCCCGCGGCCCTGGCCAGACCGCGGGCGATCCCGTCGTTCGTCCCGGCGCTGGGCCTCGTGGTGGCACTTGTCGCCGTGGTCCTCGTCGCCCTGGGGGACACAGCGGCCGGGGTGACCGCCGACCAGCCCCCGATCGACACGGGTGCAACCGCCTGGATGCTGGTGTCCACCGCGCTGGTCCTGCTCATGGTCCCGGGCCTCGCGATGTTCTATGGCGGCCTCGTGCGGACCAAGAACGTGCTGGGCACGATGATGCACAGCTTCGCCGCCATGGCCGTGATCGGCGTGATCTGGATCACCATCGGGTACGCGCTCGCCTTCGGGCCCAGCGTGCTCGGCGGTTTCGTGGGCTGGGACTCCGGCCTCGTCTTCCTGCACAGGATCGACAGCACCGTCGGCAGCAACGGCGTGCCGGATCTCGTGTTCGCGATGTTCCAGGGCAAGTTCGCGATCATCACCCCGGCCCTGATCGCGGGCGCCTTCGCCGAGCGCGTGCGCTTCCGTGGCTACGTGATCTTCATCGCCCTCTGGAGCATCCTCGTCTACAGCCCGCTCTGCCACTGGGTCTGGGCATCGGACGGCTTCCTGTTCCAGGCCGGCGCCATCGACTTCGCGGGCGGCACGGTCGTCCACATCTCGGCCGGCGTCAGCGGCCTCGTGGCCGCCCTCCACCTGGGCTCCCGCCGCGGCTATCCCCGCACCGCCATGCATCCCAACAACCTGGTGATGGTGATGATGGGCGTCGGCCTGCTCTGGGTGGGCTGGTTCGGCTTCAACGCCGGCAGCTCGCTCTCCTCGGGCGTGAAGACGGCCCAGGCGCTGACCGCAACGCAGGTCGCCGCCGCCGCCGGCGCGCTGGCCTGGATCTGCATCGAGGCCGTCCAGCACCGCAAGGCGACGAGCCTGGGCATCGCGTCCGGCATCCTCGCCGGCCTCGTCGTCATCACCCCGGCTGCCGGCGTGGTCCAGCCGGCCGGTGCGGTGGCGCTCGGCTTCATCGCCTCGCTCCTGTGCTACGGCGCGATCCTGCTCAAGAACCGCCTGGGCTATGACGACACGCTCGACGTGTTCGGCGTCCACGGCGTGGCCGGCATGGCGGGCGCCCTGCTGCTCACCTTCTTCATCCGGGCGGGCGAGATGCCCCAGGGCCGCGCGGTCCTCGACCAGCTCGGCGTCCAGGCGCTGGGTGTCGCCACGACCCTCGTCTACGCCTCGGTTGTCACCATCGTGCTCCTGGTGGTGATCCAGAAGCTGTTCGGTCTCCGCCTCGGCGCCACCGGCGAGATGGCGGGCATGGACCACGAGCTGCACGGCGAGCACGGCTACGGCCTGCTCAACCTGAACTGACGACCACCCGAGCCCTGGAGCCACCGCCATGAAGCTGATCGTCGCCATCATCCAGCCCGACAAGCTCGATGAGGTCCACCAGGCCCTCATCGCCGCCGAGATCTTCCGGATCACCGTCAGCCGCGTCACCGGCCACGGCCGGCAGGAGGAGGAGGAGCTCTACCGCGGCGAGGAGGTCAAGCCCGACCTCATCCCCAAGGTGCGCCTGGAGATCGCCGTCAACGAGGCGTTCGTGGAGCCCACCGTCAACGCCATCCTGAGCGCCGCCAAACACGGTGACGGGGCCATCGGCGACGGCAAGATCTTCATCTCGCCGCTCGAGGAGGTGGTCCGGATCCGTACCGGGGAACGGGGCGGCCAGGCGATCTAGGACCGGCAACCCAGGGGCCGGTCGCTCAGGCGGCCGGCCCCTGGGGCCGCCCGGCACTCGCATCGTCCGCGGACAGCCATCCTGCGATCGGCGTCCGCAGGAGGCTCTGACGCGCAGCAGACGCCGTCACGGATCACCCGATCGCGCGTCACCGTACCGCCACGGGGCCTCGCAGCACTCCGCGCGAGCCCAGCCTGGCCAAAGCGTCCCGGGGAGGAATCGCGTGCGACGCATCCTTGCGACCCTTTCAGTGCTGGCGCTGATGCTCTCGCTTGCCGGCGCCGGCATGACGTCGGCCCACGAGCGGGAGCGGGTCAACCACTTCGAGGGCTCCTTCGAGCTCCTTGACTGGGACGGCACGCTCATCGGCCGCGTCCGGACGTCGTTCGGAGAGCCGACCGACCGGCAGGTGGTCCCGGGCACGTTCGACGTGACGTGGGTGGCCGGCGCCCCCCGCTTCCCGTTCACCCAGCACGAGTACGGCGTGGACGAGTCGCACGCCCAGCTCGTGGCGGGCTACTTCGGGCCCAACGACGGCGCTCTCGGGGTTGGCGCCGGCGCCTCCGGCTTCATCTGCGACTACGCCGCCCCCTGGAACGCCAACTGCCACGGGTTCTCCGTGTCCCTCCAGCGGAACGTGGACGGCAAGGGCACGAACCTTGTCGGCTTCGAGGGCGGCGACGGCAACTACGACGAGTGGTTCGTGGTGGGCCGTGGGACCTTCTCGCTGACCTACGTGGGACCGACCGGCGGCTGACCGGCAGGGCCCGTGGCCGGGACACGACCCGGGCGCGGACCCTGCCCCCCGTCGAACCCGGCCGCCACGGGCTGAAGAGCCCCTTGTCCGGTACCACCGAGGAGGCCCGGCTGTCGCCGGGTCTCCTCGCGTTGTGAGGATCGTCCGACAGGAGATACCCCTGACGAGGGATTGCGCGGACCCCTCACGGGGGGCGACCTTGGTTGGGCTACACCGGCTGCCGCGCCCTGGCGACACTCGCGTCTGCGTGTCCCGATACCGGTCAACTCCGCTTCTCGGGAGATTTCGTCCATGCGCGCCAGAGCAGCCGTGAGCCTCACGGCCGCCGCCCTCCTCATCGGCACGACCATCGGTGGCTGTGGCAGCACCGCCCCCACGCCGGTCCCGGCCACGCCCACGGCGGCTGCACCGTCCGCCACCGCGCCGGCCACGCCGTCGGCCACGCCGATCCCCACCGACACCCCGGTCACCGACACCGTCAGCCTTGGCAACCTGCCCACGGGCGGCGCGGTCACGGACGATGGCCGCTTCCTGTGGACCGTCTCCGCGGGCTTCGGCGCCAACGACATCCGGATCGTGGACACTGCCACGCGCCAGGTCTGCCAGACGATCCCGGTCGCCGGCGCCTCGGGCGGCATCGCGCTCGACTCGGCCCACAAGCTCGCCTTCGTGTCCGGGATCACCATGTCGCGCTGGCGCCCGTCCGAGGTCAACCTGCCCGGCGCCAAGGGCAACGTGGTCGTCGTCTACCGTTTCACCGACACCTGCGGCGAGGCGGTGTTCGACCGCCTCATCGAGCTGCCGCCGCCCGCGAACGCCCCGATCCTCCAGCAGTACCCCCCGATCCCGCAGCGCAGCGTCGAGCCGGGCACGACCAGCTCCTGGCCACAGCAGGTGGCCGTCTCGCCTGACGGCAGCCACCTGCTCGTCGCGCTCAATCTCGCCGACACGGCCGCGGTCGTCGACCTCGGTTCCGCCGGCACCGCCGACACCGTCCACTACGTGCAGCTCGAGGCCGCCAGCTACGCCTTCGGCGCCGCCATCCTGCCCGATGGCAAGACCGGCCTCGTCACCGGCGAGGCGACCGGCATGCTCAGCGTCATCGACCTCGCGACCGCGACCCTGGAGCGGGACATCGCCATTGGGGCGCCGCTGTCACACCCGCAGGGCGTGACCGTGGACACGGAGGGCAAGCGGGCCTACATCGCCATGTCGGCCAGCGACCTGGTGACGGTCGTTGATCTCGCGACCCGCACCGTCGAGCGCACGATCTCCGTCGGCCGGGCCGCCGGCCTGGGGACGCAGCCGGTCGCCGTTGCGCTCGATCCGGACGGCACGCGCCTGTTCGTCGCCGAGTCCGGCGCCAACGAGGTGGCCGTGGTCGGCATTCCCGCCCCCACCGCGACCACCGCGACGGCCGAGGACTGGAAGGTGATCGGGCGGGTCCCCACCGCCGACACGCCCCAGGCCGTGGCCATGGTGCCGGCGCATGACGGCACGCCGGTGGAGCTCGCCTGGATCAGCGGGCGCGGCCTTGACGTGGGCCCCAACAGCACCGGCCCCAACC
>JBAXFC010000308.1:0-5068 GCA_037140135.1 Chloroflexota bacterium | reverse complement strand
CCGCGCTCGCGCCGGGTGCCGCGCCCCCGACCGCGCTCGCGCCGGGTGCCGCGCCGGGTGCCGCTGATGCCTCCGCGACCCCGACCACCACGGCCCCCGGTACGACGCCACGGCAAACGTCCGGCCGAGTCCGGCCCCGATCGGGTGGCCCATACTGGGCTGGCCACAAGCCGCCGTGGCCCGCCACCCGAAAGGACCAACCGATGCCCGATCTTCGGCCCAAGCGCATCGCGGACCTGATCGCCCCCTACCGGGTTGAGCCGGGCCGGCGTGTCCGGCTCCCCAAGGACTTCGACACCACGCCGGGCCGGCATATCTCCAGGGACCAGGCCGAGCAGATGCTCGAGGCGGGCGTCGGGATGCTGGCCGAGTACCAGGGGCGCCTCGCCGCGCAGGACACGTGGGCCGTGCTCGTCGTGATCCAGGCGATGGACGCCGCAGGCAAGGACGGAACGATCAGCCACGTCATGAGCGGCGTGAACCCGCAGGGCGTGGAGGTCCACAGCTTCAAGGTCCCATCGGCCGAGGAGCAGGACCACGACTACCTGTGGCGGTACGCGAAGGCGCTGCCGTCGCGCGGCTCGATCGGCATCTTCAACCGCAGCCACTACGAGGAGCTCCTCGTCGTCCGGGTGCACCCGCAGATCCTCGCGGGCGAGCGGATGCCCGCCGCGAGCAAGCGGTCCGACGTCTGGAACCGCCGCTTCCGCGAGATCAACGACTGGGAGCGGTACCTGTCCGACCAGGGCATCAAGATCGTCAAGCTGTTCCTCAATGTCTCCAAGGAGGAGCAGCGCCGGCGGTTCCTGGACCGGATCAACGAGCCCGAGAAGAACTGGAAGTTCAGCGGCGCCGACGCCAAGGAGCGCGCCTACTGGGATGACTACCAGAAGGCCTTCTCCGAGGTCCTGAGCCACACGTCCACCGAGTGGGCACCGTGGTACGTGGTCCCCGCCGACGACAAGCCGTACGCGCGGATGGTCGCGGCCGGCGCAATCGCCAATGCCCTGCACGAGATCAACCCCAAGTACCCCACCGTCACGCCGGAGGCGATGGCGTCGCTCCAGGAGGCCAAGACCACGCTCGAGGCGGAAGCCCCTGCCGGCACGGCTGATCCTGCCGCCGGTGCGGACGCCTCCGGGGCCGCCGGCGCCGAGAGGAAGGGACCGGGCCAGAAAGGCAAGCGCAACAAGGCCAAGCACAAGACGGCGAAGGGCAAAGAAGGACTGACCACAGGTCCGCCCGGAGGGGCGGGCGCGGCACCCAGGGGCGGCGGGACAGGAGAAGACGGAATGACGGAACAGGCATCGACGGTCGCCCCGGAGGCTGCGGTCTGGCACGCGCTGGCACCCGAAGCGGCGCTGGCCAGGCAGGGTGTGACCGCCGAGGCGGGCCTCTCCACCGTCGAGGTGGCCAAACGCACGGCAGCCTTCGGGCCCAACCGGTTCGCCGAGGGTGCCGGGGAGCCGCGCTGGCAGGCATTCCTGCGCCAGTACAAGGACCCGATGCAGGTCGTCCTGTTCGCGGCCGGCGTGCTCAGCATGTTCATCCCGGACCAGGCCGCCACCGGCATCGTCCTGATCTTCATCACGCTGCTCAACGCGGTGATGGGTCTCAGCCAGGAGGGCAAGGCTTCGGCGTCCGTGGCCGCCCTGCAGAAGATGATGGTGGTCAAGGCCAAGGTCCGCCGCGATGGCGAGCTGGTTGAGATTCCGATGGAGCAGCTCGTCCCGGGCGACATCGTCAACCTCGAGGCCGGGGACCTCGTGCCCGCCGATGGCCGGATCATCCGCGCCGCCACGCTCGAGATCGACGAGTCCGCGCTGACCGGTGAGAGCGCGCCCGTCCCCAAGGAGACCGCGCCGGTCGCCGCCGATGCCGCCCTGGGCGACCGGGTGGACCTGGCCTTCATGAACACCCAGGTCACCCGGGGCGCCGGCACGATCGTGGTCACGGCGACCGGCATGGCCACCGAGGTGGGCCACATCAGCGGGATGCTCGCCGCCACCGGGACCGAGAAGACCCCGCTCACCGTGCAGCTCGACAAGCTCACCAACCAGATCCTCGTGATCGCGGGCGTTGCCCTGGTCGCCTCGATCGCGATCGGCCGGATGCGCGGCCAGGAGTTCCAGGCGCTGTTCCTGACCGCCGTGGCGTTCTCCGTCTCGGCGATCCCCACCGGCCTGCCCGCCGTCGTGACGGCCACGCTCTCGATGGGCACGCAGACCCTGGCCGCGGCCGGGGCCATCGTGAAACGCCTCCGCTCCGTCGAGACGTTGGGCTCCACCTCCGCCATCAACTCCGACAAGACCGGCACCCTGACCCTGAACCAGATGACCGCGGTCCAGATGGCGATCGTCGGGCAGCGGTACGCGATCTCCGGCGAGGGCTACTCCACCGAGGGCAGGATCACCCACGCGGGCGGCCACGCCGAGGTCGCGCTCGAGCCCTACTTCCTCCCGATGGCGCTCTGCGCCGATGCCGTCGTCAAGGGCGGCGGACTTGTCGGCGACCCGACCGAAGGCGCGCTGGTCGTGCTTGCGGCAAAGGGTGGCGTGGACCCTCTGCTCACGCGCGAGCGCTACCCGCGTCTCGCCGAGCTCCCGTTCGACGCCGCCTACAAGATGATGGCGACGTTCCACCGCATGACGGACGCCACCGGCGCCGAGGTGATCCGCGCGTACGTGAAGGGTGCCCCGGACCAGCTCCTGGCCCGGGCCTCGGGCGCGCGCGGACCCGACGGCGCGACCATCCCCGTCGCCGGCATCCACGACGTCTACCTCGCCGAGAACGAGCGCCTCGGCGCCCAGGGCCTGCGGGTCATGGCCACCGCCATGCGTGACTTCGACCCGGCCACGTTCGACGCCTCGGGCGACATGCTCGCCCTCATGGCCGACCTGACGCTCCTCTCGATCGTGGGCATCGTGGATCCTCCGCGCCCGGAGGCCCGCGACGCGATCGCCAAGGCCAAGGCCGCCGGCATCAGGACCCGCATGATCACCGGCGACCACGCGGTCACCGCAGAGGCCATCGCGCGCCAGCTGGGCATCGAGGGCCGGGCGATCACCGGCGCCGAGTTCGCCGCCTGGGGCGACGAGGAGGCCATGCGCCAGATCGAGGACGTGGGCGTCATCGCGCGCGTCGCGCCCGAGCACAAGGTCCACCTCGTGGACATCCTGCGCATGCGGGGCGACGTCGTGGCGATGACCGGCGACGGCGTCAACGACGCGCCGGCCCTCAAGCGGGCCGACATCGGCGTCGCCATGGGGATCACGGGCACGGAGGTCTCCAAGGAGGCCGCGGTGATGATCCTGACCGACGACAACTTCGCCACGATCGTCAAGGCCGTGGAGCTCGGGCGCAGCCTGTACGACAACCTGATGCGCTACATCCGCTTCCAGATGGCCGGGCTGTTCGGGTTCATCGCGCTGTTCCTCGGCGCCAGCATGTTCGGCATCCTCGGCGGCGTGCCGTTCCTGCCGCTCCAGACGCTGTGGATCAACTTCACGGTCGATGTCTTCCAGGCCATGGGTCTCGGCTGGAGCAAGCCGCGCGACGGCCTGATGGAGGAGAAGCCGCGCCCGAAGAGTGCCGCGATCCTGCCGCCCGCGCTGTTCGCGTGGCTCGTCGTGTGCGGCCTGATCATGGCCGTGGCCACGCTGGGCCTGGTGGTCTATGCGAACAACACCTTCGACACGGCGGTCGCCCACTCGATGGGTCTCGTCTGCTTCTCCCTGTTCCACCTCTTCTTCTCGCTGGAGACCGCAGACCCGCGCCGGTCGATGTTCTCGGCCGAGCTGATCCACAACCCGATGCTGTTCAAGGCGACCATCGCGTCCGTCGTGACGATCGTGCTTGCCACCGAGTTCCGGCCGCTCCAGCGGATCCTCGACACCGTGAGCCTCACCACCGACCAGTGGCTGCTCTGCCTCGCGGTCTCGGCCTCGATCATCGTCGTGGCCGAGGTCAAGAAGAAGGTCGTGACCCTCGAGGGCGAGGACGTGGTGACCGAGAAGGTGGGGCGTCCGGTGAGGGCGGCTGCGACGGGCGCGTAAGCCCACGCCGGTCCGCGCCGGTCCGCGGCGGCCACGCCGCGGGATCGACGCTGAACGCGCCGGCCACGCCGGACAACGAAGAACGGGCGCCTGCCGCTCCGGCTGACGCCCGTCCGATCGGCATCCGGCACCCGTCCCCGGGCACCGGAGAGGATCAGTCCTCCGAGGTGGACCCGGCGGCTGCGGCGGCCTCCTTGACGGCGGCGGCC
Organism: Chloroflexota bacterium; assembly: GCA_037140135.1. Classification (GTDB taxonomy): domain Bacteria; phylum Chloroflexota; class Limnocylindria; order Limnocylindrales; family CSP1-4; genus CAIXZV01. Next base: position 804 of record JBAXFC010000308.1, on the reverse strand, counting down.
GTCTCGTCGGAGACCGGAGCCGCCTTGATCGCGGTCGCGCCGGCCAGCCTGCTCTCGACCTGCGCCACCTCGGCGAGACGGGTGAGCGCGATGATCCCCGACGAGCCCGGCGTCAGCACGGACGCGAGGTCTCGGGCCACCGCGTTGCGGGCCGCGATGTTGCGCAGCTTGCCGACGGCCGCGCCGCCGAGGCCGGCCCAGGCTGCGCCGGCCAGGATCGCGGGCGGGAAGATGATGCCCACGACCGCACCTGCGACCGCCCCGGCGAGGAAGCCGTTGCGGGTCTTGTGGTCGGTCATCTTGACCACGCTGACCTTGCCCGCCGCATCGGCGGACGCGACCAGCACGCCCTGGATGTCGAGCAGGCCTGCGATCTCGGCGGCGACCAGGAGCAGGTACGCGTCCTTGGCGGTCTCCATGTCGGCGAAGGCGGCCACGATCACGGCGTTGTCACCCGACACGCCCAGGGCGCCCTGGACGAGGACTCCATCCTCGTCGGCGATGGTCGTGGCGAGCAGGGCCTGGTCCCCGGCGGCGACGAAGGTCGTGGCGCTGGCGATGCCGTCCTGGACCACGACGACCTCGCCTGCGACGGCGTCCACGACGACGTCCAACTGCTCGTTCTCGGTCATTGAAGACTCCCTGCGACGGTGCCCGGACCAGCGCCCCGGGTGTGAAGCGAGTCTACCCGCGAACGTGGCCGGGCCCGCCAGGGCCGGCTGACGCCACGCGTGCCCCCCGGCCCCTGCGTGCCCGTCAGCGACCGCTCCGGGGGCGGGGCGGCATCTCGGCCGGGGGCGGCAC
>JBAXFC010000307.1:0-5069 GCA_037140135.1 Chloroflexota bacterium | reverse complement strand
CCTTGGGGGCGTGGGGCTGACCGGCTCAGGCGCTCGGGTCGAGCGAGCCGGTGGAGGACGGAATGGCGGTTGGAGTGGCCGGCACGGCGATCGGGATGACGAACGTGAAGGTTGACCCGCGACCCTCCTCGGACGCAACCCGGATCTGGCCGTCATGGCCCTCGACGATATGGCGGGTGATGGACAGGCCGAGGCCGGTTCCGCCTCCCCGGACGCGGGCCCGGTCGGCCTTGTAGAAGCGCTCGAAGACGCGGGCCCGGTCGGCACGGGAGATACCGATCCCGTGATCCTCGACGGCAACCTCGACGGACCCGTCCACCACGCGGACCGCAACGCGCACCTCGCCGCCGTCGGGGCTGAACTTGACGGCATTGTGGAGCAGGTTGACCAGGACCTGGCCCAGGCGCTCCTCGTCGCCGAAGACGCGCGGCAGGTCCGGCGCGACATCCACGACGAGGGCGACCCGCTGGCGCTCGGCGAACAGGCGGAGACGGTCCACCGATGTCGTCGCAAGCGCGCCCAGGTCCACCTCGTCCTCGAGCCGGAGCTGCGTGCCGCCTTCGATGCGGGCGAGATCGAGCAGCTCATTGACCATCTGCACGAGGTGGCCGGTTTCCACCTCGATGAGGCCGATCCGGTCGCGGATCCTCTGGGGCACCTCGACGGCCGCGACGTCCCGCGCGAGGGTCTCCGCAAGCAGGCTGATCGTCGAGAGCGGGGTGCGCAGCTCGTGCGAGAGGTTGTCGATGAACTCGGAGCGGATCTGGCGCAGCCGACGGAGTTCGCCGATGTCCTCGAGGATCACCACCATGTCGTCGTCCGCGAGGCGGTGGGCCCGGATCGCGGTGAGGTGGGCACCACCCCGCCCCAGCTTCGCCTCGCCGGTCGCGGCGCCGCCGGTGGGGACGCCGTCGAACAGCTGCTCCACATGCAGGTCGAGGAAGGCCTCCATGACCGTCCGGCCCACCAGCCGGCCAGGAGTGATGTCGAGGATCACGTGCGCACGCGCATTGGCCGCGGCGATCCGGCGACCGGCGCCCACGCGCACGACGCCGACCGGCAGCAGGTCGTCGAGCAGAGCACCGGCAAGCGTGCCGTCTGGATTGGGCTGGGTCATCCGGGCTGGCTCCATCACCGCGAGGATCGCATGCCGGCGGTCAGTCTGCGCGCCGGACGCCGGCTCCGTCCCGTGGCGGGGAACCGGCGCCCGCCGCCGTCCCGGTCACAGCGGTCCACGGTGCGACCAGCTCCGCGTACCGGGTGGCGGTGAAGGCGTGCCGGAGCGCGACGATGTGGCCCATCCTGGCTGCCAGGCGCGTGGCCCGGGCCGCGATGACCGGGGTGAGGCCAACCTCCGGCAGGGCGGCGGCGACGTCGCGCGCGGCCAGGATTGCCGAGATCCGCAGCGCCTCGTCCGCCTCGCGATCGAGGGCCTCGGGCCATGGGCGAACATCGGCGCCGATGCCCGTGGAGGCGTGGACGAATGCCGCCACGTCCTCGGGTGCCAGGGCGCCCATGCGCGCGACCAGCTCCGCGACACCCGCGCCGTTCGGCCCCCAGCGCGGCTGCTCCAGGGAGGCATCCCACGCGCGCAGCAGCCGCGCCCGTGCCCGGGAACGGAACGGCTCGTCGAGCGTGTCATCGAGAAACGGGGCCAGGGACAGCTCGGCGGCGACGCCGAGGAGCGCCTCGCGCAGCCGGGTGTCCGCCCACCGCTCGTGTGGGAGCAGGGCGGCCAGGCGCTGCTCCACCTCCCTGAAAGCCGCCCGGGCGTCGTGCTCGAGGAAGCGGTGGATCGTGGCCAGGAACGCGATCGGCGGCGGCTCCGCGACGGCGAGACGGTCCAGCTCGTCGGGGGTCAGCCGGGCGACGCGGTCGAGGAAGCGCCGGAGCCGCTCCGCGGGCTCGCCCTGGGCGAGGTCCGGGCGGGTCGCATGACGACGGGGCCCGCGGGGAGCAGCGGGGTGGCGCGGCCGGGGTCGCGCGCGACGGCCTGACCGGACACCCCAGGCACCGGCACCGCCAGGCCCGGACCCTGCGCCCGAACCACCGCCCCCCTTGACCCGGCCCGCGCCGATCCCGAGGCGCTCCGCGTCGTACCGGTCCCGGAGCGCGGGCTCCGAGAGCCAGTCATGGGCGACGTTGATCCGCTTGGCCTGCTCGAGCGAGTCCGGGGCGTCACCGGCCACGTCCGGGTGATGCCGGCGGAGCAGGGCACGCCAGGCAAGCTCGATCGCCTCGGGCGAGGCGTCGATCCCGACCTCGAGCCGGGCGTAAAGGTCGTCGTCCGGCAGCAGGGGGGAGGGCATCGCCGTCCCGGGCCCGCGTCAGACCGGCGTGGCGGCGTGCCTGGCCGGGCACGCCTCCACCAGGCTGCGGCCGACAAGCCCGCCCGGAAGGATGTCGAGGACGGCATGCGCCCGGGCGTTCGCGGCGGTGGTGCGGCGATCCCCGCTGACCCCGAGGGTGCCCGGCGGAAGGAGGTCGCCGGCGACCGCAACGGACGGGGTCGGGGTGAAGACTGGATCCATCACAGCGAGGATCGCACACGTGTGCGCGGGACGGGGTGACGGCTTGATCCGCGGGCCCGCAACGCGGATTGCGGGGCATCACCCGTAGGTCGCGGTACGTCGTCCAGCCCACACTGGCGCCATGCTCCGACACCCCGGCGCCATCGTCGCTCTCGTGGTCCTTGTGCTGAACGACCATATCCTCAAGTCGGCAATGCCCGGGCTCCTCACGGGCAAGCTCTCCGATGTGGCGGGGCTCATCGTGTTCCCGCTGCTGCTCGCGGAGGCGGTGCTGGCCGGCACGCGGCTGGTGGGCAGGCGGCCGGTGGTCGCACCGGTCGCGGTCGTCGCCTGGTGTGCCGGCGTCACGACCCTCGGGTTCGCCCTCGTCAAGACGCTGGCTCCCGCCACTGCCGCGTGGGCCTGGGCGTGGGGAGCCGTCCAGTGGCTGGCGGGTGCCGGCCCGCTCACGGGGCGTCCGCTGCTCCTGGTGGCGGTCGTCCGCGACCCGACCGACCTGCTCGCGCTCCCTGCTGTGCTGGTCGCCGTGGCGATCGCCGCGCGCACCCGCCGGCAGGCGCTGGCCAGGCCCCGGGCTGCGACGCCCCGGCGACAGCGCTCCTGGACCGGTGCCGCGATGGGCCTCGTCACGGCCGTCGCCTGCATGGCGACGAGCCAGTCCGAGCCCGCGGTCTACGCGGACACCGAGGCCCACGTGACGCTCACGGCCGGGACCCCGGTCATCGTCCGGCACGTCACGTGGTCCCTGGACATGGCCACGAGCCGGGCCGGCACGGTCGAGCTCACGACCAGGGTCGAGGAGGACGCGGTCGGCGAGGACGCGGTCGGCGATCCCAATTGGCCGCTGCCGCCGGTGGTCGGCGTCCTCATCTCCCTGATCCCGGACGACGGCTCGTCGGGCCTGGAGTCACCGTCCGATGTCGTCGACTGGGGCCCCACCACCCGCGTCGTCACGGCCGGGGGCTGCCAGGGCTGGTGCTCGGGCGGCGCGCGCCTGGTCCTGCGGCTGGCGTCGCCGTCGAAGGCCGTGGACGACCCGATGCCGCTCCTCCTGACCGCGGCCGTCCGGGCGACCGGCCTCGGCGGTCCGGCGCCATCGGCCGCCACCGTGACCGTGCGCATCGACCCGGACAGCAGCCTCGACGGATCACCGAGCCTGTCCCGGGACGTCGCCAAGGGCACGATGCACCTGACGCCGAAGAGCGACGAGCAGGTGGCGCACCTCACGGTCAAGGTCTCGAAGGAGGCGTTGGACGAGCCCCTGGCCTGGCCGCTGGTCCTGCGCCTGTTCGTCACGGTCGATCCTGCCTACAGCGGTGCGGCTGAAGACGGCCAGTACGCCTACGTCGCGATCGATGGGCGTGACGAGGGCATCGACGTCCCTATCGGCACACCGCTCGACCTGGACCTCCTCGGCGCCTGCGACGCGAACCGCACGTGCGGCATCCCGGTGAAGCTCTGGCTCGGCTGGAACGTCAGAGGCGGAGCCGACGTGCACTGGACCGTCGAGGCGCGGCTCGAGGCGTTCGATGGGCGGGTGCTGCCGGACGAAGCGGTGCAGGTGACCGTGCACAAGCCGTAGCGCCGGCGGCGGGCCTCAGCGCGCCCGGCGGACCTTCGGGCCGTCGTGGCGCGGAGCGGTGGCCCCGGTCGCGGTCCGCCACGGGGCGACCAGCGCGGCATATCGCGACGCCGGGAAGGCATGCCGCAGCGCCATGATGTGGCCCAGCCTCCCGAGGAGCCGCCCGGCGGCCACCGCGCCCTCTGGCGTCAGGCCTGCCGTCGGCAGGGCGCCGGCGACATCGCGGGCGGCGAGGACCGCCGAGATCCGCTGGGCCTCGTCCTCCTCGCGGTCGAGCGCATCGGGCCAGGGCAGGTTGCGCGCGTCCACGCCCGCGGACGCGCGCACGAACGCCGCCACCTCGGCCGGCGTCAGCTGCCTGACCCTGTCCCGGACCGCGGTGACCTCATCCCCGCTCGGACCCCAGCGCGGCTGCTCGAGCGAGGCGTCCCAGGCGCGCAGCAGCCGCTCGCGTGCCCGAGACCGGAAGGGCTCGGTCAGGGTGTCGTCGAGGAACGGCGCGAGCGTGATCTCGGTGGCCACGCCGGTCAGCCCTTCCCGGATGCCGGTTTCCGCCCAGCGGGCCTGGGGCACGAGTCCCGCCACCTCGGCCTCCACGGCGTCGAGCTCGACGCGTCCCTCGGCCGTCGCGAAGCGCCGGATCGTTGCCAGGAACGCGATGGGCGGGGGCTCGGCGACGGCAAGCCGGTCGAACTCGTCATCGCTCAGGCGGCGGAGGCGGTCCATGAACCGGGCGAGCCGGATCGACGGCTCGCCGCGGACGAGGTCAGGGCGCGTGGACGGACGGGGACGCGGGCGGCGTGGTGCTGCGGGATGGCGAGGCCAGGCCCGGCCTCGGCGTCCATGGGCAAACCCGCCCGGGCCGTCACCGTACCCGCGGCCGGCCGCCCCGAGACCGGTTCCGGGCAGCGGCTCGAGGCCCATGACCTCGCGGTCGTAGCGGGCACGGAGCTCAG
>JBAXFC010000306.1:0-5071 GCA_037140135.1 Chloroflexota bacterium | reverse complement strand
CGTGCCCACCGATCCGCTCACGGGCCTCGCCAACGCCCGGACCGTCGGCCGTGTGCTCGAGCTCGAGGTTGCGCGCGCCGCGCGCCAGGGCAGCGAGGTCTCGGTCGCGGTGTTCGACGTGGACGGCTTCCGCGAGCTCAACGCAACCGCGGGCTCCCGCGCCGGCGATCACGTCCTGCGCCAGGTCGCGGCCGTGCTCGCCGAGAGCGTCCGCCTGGTGGACACCATCGCCCGCACCGGCGGCGACGAGTTCGTGCTGGTCGCCCCCGGGGCTGCCGGCGTGACCGTTGCGCGGCGGGTGCTCGACGGGGTGGCCAAGCTGGGCGACTTCGACGGCCATCCGGTCAGCGTCAGCGCCGGGATCGCGCGCTTCCCCAAGGACGGCGACGCGCCCGAGGCGATCATCGCGGCAGCCCGGACCGCCGTGGCCTCGGTCAACGGCAAGGCGGAGATCGCGGAGGCCTAGGCTCCCGACGCCAGGGCCGCGTCCAGGCAGGCCATCCGGCCGGTCACACGCCGGACGGCATCGAGCGCCGCGACCAGCACCTTGTCCGGGGGCAGCGTCGCATCCACGATGGCGTAGCGCTCCGGCTCCGCCTCCGCGAACCCGAGGAACGCCGCCCGCACGCGCTCGTGGTAAGCGAGGTCCTGGAACGCCTCGAACCGCGTGATCTCGCCTGCCTTGCGGCCCAGGCCCACCTCCACCGGCAGGTCCAGCAGGATCGTGAGGTCCGGGACGAGGCCGCCCGTCGCGAAGCGCTGGACGGCACGCAGCTGGTCCATCGGCACGCCGGAGCCGACGCCCTGGTAGGCGAGCGACGAGTCCGCGTAACGGTCACAGAGGACGAGGTCGCCGCGCTCGAGAGCCGGCAGGATCACCTCGTCCACGTGCTGGGCCCGGGAAGCGGCGAAGAGCAGCGCGTCGGCGCGGCCGGAGTGGTCGATCCGGGGCTCCGTGTCCAGGAGCAGGCTTCGGATCCGCTCGCCGAGCGGCGTGGAGCCAGGCTCGCGGGTCGTCACGATCTGGCAGCCGCCGGATCCGAGGGCCGTGGCGAGACGCGCCAGCAGGCTCGACTTGCCGGACCCGTCCGGCCCCTCGAGCGTGATGAACAGTCCGCGAGCGTCGCTGGCCACGGCCCGAGTGTAGGCGATGCGCTGCCGGTGAGATCGCGGCCGGGGTCCGGTGCCCCGGCGGATCAGGCCCCGATGCCGTCCTCCGCCTGCCACGCCGCGAGGTGGGCGACGATGGCGTCGAGGAGGCCGGGAAGCGCGGCGGCCACCGGCTCCGAGAGATCGAGCCCCAACTCGATCTTGAGCGGTTCCAGCCCGATCACGCGGCAGCGGCGCGGCCAGCGCTCCATGACGAACAGCGCGCCGAGCAGCTCCGACGCGCCCAGGTCATGGACGCTCATCACCACGTCGTGCCTGATGACCGACTCCCCTTCGAGGTCGATGAGCGTGCCCGGCGTCTCGTCCGCGCCGATGACGTCCACCACCAGCAGGCCGTCAAGATCGGTCAGGTAGGGAAGCAGGCCCAGGCCGACGGTGCCGCCGTCCACGAGATCCACGGCCTCCGGGTCCGGCAGGCCGGCGAGGAGCGAGGGGTCCTGCGAGAAGCGCTCGATGACCAGGGCGCCGAGCGCCTCGTCGGACTCGAGGCGGTTGCCGAGGCCAAGGATGCTGTAGCGGCTCAAACGGACACCTCTGGGACGGGCTCGTCCGACCAGCGGACCACGGCCTCCACGGCGTGGCCGCCGCGATCGGGCAGCGGCCAGCCACACTCGGAGCAGAAGGGGTGCTCGGCCCGGACCTCGTTCTCCACGTCGCACATGACGCAGGTCACGGGGTCCGGGATCACCGTGATGACGACATCGCCCAGGCCACGCTCCCGCAGGGCGAGCTCAGCGTGGAGATGGGCGGACTCGGGCGCCACGTGCATCGGGTCGTGGACCCGGATGGTGATGGCAACCGGATGGGCCCCGGCGCTGCCGGGGCCCTCGGAACGATCGGGCGTGCGGGCCGCCAGCGCCTCAGCGACGGCGGCGGCCAGCAGACCCGCCTCATGCATCCGCTTCGACCGCCTCGCGAGTGGCTTCGGGCACGGCCTTCTCGGCGGCCTTCTTGCCGGCGGTCTCGGCATCGAGCAGGCGCTTGCTGCGGACATCCTCTTCCGGGGAGACGCCGACGAGGCCGAGGGCCTCGAGCGACGATGACGGCCGGATGTTCTTGTACCCGGAGAACATGGAGCTCATCACGCCCGTCCGCTCCTCGATGTCCACGAGGATGGCGGAATAGACGTGGTGGATTGCGAACGCCGTGAACAGGAACGTCAGGATGTAGTGGAAGGTGCGGACGGTCTGGATGCCACCGGGGAGCGCGTTCCCCCACCCGAAGAGAGCGTGGAGCGGGCCCGCCGGCATGATCCAGCCGAACAGGAGGAGGCCGGACAGGACCTGGGCGAACATGCCCACCGACACGACCGTGTAGGCCAGGCCGGCGAGGTGGTTGTGCCCTGCGTACGGCGCCGGGTGCCGGCGTCGGAAGGAGTAGTACTTGCCCATCTCCTTGAGCCAGTGGAGCTGGTCCCGGCGATGCGGGATGATCTGGCGCCAGCTGGAGAAGGAGTTCCCGACGAAGCCCCAGTAGAACCGGACGCCGATCGAGATGGTGAACAGGATTGCGAAGATCTCGTGCCAGAAGCGGACCGTTGCCATCATCGACGAGGCTTCGACCGGCTTGGACGGGACCAGGTACGGGGCGTGGATGTAGAGGCCGGTGAGGCCCAGGGCGACGATCGAGATGAAGATCGCCCAATGGGTGAGCCGGACCGGCAGCTCCCACACGTAGATGGGGCTGCAGCCCAGGACGGCCTCGTCGTCATCGCCGGCCATCGCCGACACGATGGTCATCGGCGCGACGGGCTTGTCGGTGCCGGGCGCGGCGGCTGCGGTCATCACCGCACCTCCACGCGCACCCGCTCCTGGCCCTTCGCATCCACGACATGGACCGCGCACGCAAGGCACGGGTCGAAGGAGTGGATCGTGCGGAGGAGCTCGAGCGGCTTCTCGGGATCCGCGACCGGGGTGCCCTCGAGGGACGCCTCGTACGGACCCGTCTGGCCCTGCGCGTCGCGGGGACCGGCGTTCCAGGTGGACGGGACGACCGCCTGGTAGTTGGCGATCTTCTTGTCCTTGATGTGGACCCAGTGACCGAGCGCGCCGCGCGGCGCCTCGTGGAAGCCCCAGCCCTGGGCCTCGGCGGGCCAGGTCTCGGGATCCCACTTGCTGCCGTCATGGATGCGCAGGTCGCCGCTGTCCATGTTCTTGGCCAGCTCGTCGATCCACTTGTCCATCCAGTCGAGCAGGTACACCGACTCCAGCGCGCGGGCGGCGACGCGGCCCAGCGTGGAGAACAGCGCCGACGGCTCGGCCTTGAGCTCTGCGAGGGTGTTGTTGACGAGGGTCTGGACCGCCTGGTTGCCGGAGCCGTAGGCCACCAGCATGCGGGCCAGCGGCCCGACCTCCATGACCTGGCCGTCGTAGCGCGGGGCCTTGAGCCACGAGTACGCGCCGTCCGTGGTCAGCGCGTCGTACGGCGGCTGCGGGCCCGTGTACTTGGGATTGGTCTCGCCCACCGACGGGTGGAGCGCCGCGTCCTGGCCCTCGGCGTACGTGTAGTAGCTGTGGGCGATGGACTCGGTGATCTTGGTCTCATCGAGCGGCACGACCTTGGACAGGTCGCCGCCCATGATGATGCCGCGCGGGAACGTGAACTGGGCCTCGTCGGTCCGGTTGCCGTTCTGCATCCCGCCGTAGGCCATGTAGTTCTTGTGGCCGGCGCCGAGGCTGAACCACTCCGGGTAGAAGGAGGCGACCGCCTTCACGTCCGGCACGTACACCTGCTCCACGAAGTCGCGCATCATCTTGATGCGCTCGACGATGAAGGCGATCCGCTCCCAGTTGATGACGTTGGGAGAGTTGCCGTCCACCGCCGCGGCCATGCCGCCGACGAGGTAGGTCTGGAGGTGCGGGTTCTTGCCGCCAAGGACCGAGTGGATCCGGATGACCTCACGCTGCCACTCGAGCGCCTCGAGGTAGTGCGCGACGGCCATGAGGTCCGCCTCGGGCGGCAGGGCGTAGGCCGGGTGGCCCCAGTAGCCGCTGGCCATGAGGCTCAGCTGACCGGAGTCAACCAGCTTCTTCACGCGCGCCTGAACGCCCTTGAAGTACTCCGTGGAGCTCTTCGGCCAAGGCGAGATTGACTGCGCAAGCTTGCTGGTGGCCTCCGGGTCAGCCTTGAGGGCGCCCGTGACGTCTACCCAGTCCAGCGCGTGCAGGTGATAGAAGTGGATGACGTGGTCCTGGATGTACTGGGCGCCTGAGATCAGGTCCCGGATCAGCGCCGCGTTCGGCGGGATCTCGATGCCCAGCGCGTCTTCCACCGCGTACACCGAGGTGTGCGCATGGACGCTGGTGCAGACGCCGCAGATCCGCTGGGTCCAGATCCACGCCTCGCGCGGATCCTTGCCCTTGAGGATGAGCTCGATGCCACGGAACATCGTGCCCGAGGAGTAGGCGGCGGTCACCTTGCCGCCGTCAACCTTGGCCTCGATCCGGAGGTGCCCTTCAATTCTGGTGACAGGATCAATGACGATATTGGCCATCGTCCGCTCCTACGCGCTGGTGCCGGTGCCGGAAGACGGCGCGGCGGGGGTGGACTCAGGGACGACCGTGCCATCCGGTCCGATGGTGGCCTTGCCGCGCTCACGCGCCCGGCGGGCAACAACACCGCCGGCGTGGGCCGCTGTGGCCACGGCCACAAAGCCCATGGCGCCCAGGCCGATGGTCTGAGCGTCAACGTCAACGCCAAACATCTTGACGCCGGGGAGCCGGTCGTAGAACGGGCTCATGCGCTCCCAGAACCGCGGGGAGGCGCAGGCGATACAGCCGTGACCGGCGCCGATCGGCCAGTTGGTGCCGTCGTTCCAGCGCACGATCGGGCAGTTGTAGGTCGCCTGCGGCCCCTTGCAGCCCATCTTGTAGAGGCACCACCCGTTTCGGTGGCCCTCGTC